>JADGGF010000058.1 GCA_019690055.1 Micromonosporaceae bacterium | reverse complement strand
CCCCTCAGTCGTACAGCCCCCACCCGACCATCCCGCATCCGTACGGCCCCTACCCGACCGTCCCGCATGTGTACGGCCCGTACCCGCCCGCGCCGTACGGCGTGTATCCCTACGGCCCGTACCGTCCCGGCCCGGCGCGGCCCCGGTTCGGGTTACCGAAGCCGGCGGCCGTCACGCCGATCCCGGGGACGCCGTACGCGGTGGCGCTCGTCGAGGTGCGTCCGACGGTCAGCGGGCCGTCGGCGGCGAGTCTCGTGGCCGGGATCAGCGCCATCGCGGTGTCGCTCGTGGTGGTGCTCTTCGCCGCCCTGGGCGCGGCGGATGGGTGGGGCCCGGCGGTGGCCGGAGCCTTCGCGGTGCTGGGCACCGTGACCGGCGCGGCGGCGGCCGGGCTGGGCGTGGCCGGGCTGCGCCGCATCCGGGCCCGCGCCGGGGGGGGGGCGACGGGGGGGCGGGGGGCGGCCATCGCTGGTCTGGCGTGCGCCGGCGTCGGCCTCGCCATCACCGCGGTGACCATGCTGGTGTCGTTGACGTCATGATCGTCTCGCGCCCGACCTGAGGGCATGACCACGAGCGTGATCAGGTCTGCGCCGCCGGCCCCTCCCGGGGTACCCGGGGCAGCGGCCGGTGGGCGATCACGGAGGGGGAAATTCGACCGGGGCCGCCGTCGCGGGCATAGACTGTGACGGACGAGACAGCCGTCACCCGGGCCGGCGGCGATCGGATGGTTCGGTGGGCCGGCGGGCCGAACCGGTACGGCCGATTTTGACGTGCGTGCCTGGGACAGGTAGTCTTTCTCCTCGTGCCTGCACGCCAGGCCGCGTGAGCGTGCGTCCATGACGTCCCAGGTGGGCGTGGGGGAGGCCGGGCGGCCAGGTTGGGTTCACGCTGGGCTCAGCGCGCCAGGCGGGCACGACCCCGGTGCGTCTCATCACCGCTCCGGGCCGTGGGCAGCCGCGACACGCCCGACCGCGGGGGTCGACCGGAGCCTGCGAGACCATCAGCAGACGTGAACAGACGACCACCGCCGCGCCCCGGTGCGGCGACCACCGCCCCGCGGCCACGCCGTGTGCGCCCACGGGCGAACGCAAGGCCCAGGCCACGCGTGTCGCGGCCGGGGCAGGGAGAGAAAGGGAGACTCGAGGCCCGGATGCCTACGATCCAGCAGCTGGTCCGCAAGGGCCGCCAGGCGAAGACGAGCAAGACCAAGACGCCGGCGCTCAAGGGCAGCCCGCAGCGGCGCGGCGTGTGCACGCGCGTCTACACAACGACGCCGAAGAAGCCCAACTCGGCGCTGCGGAAGGTCGCCCGCGTGCGCCTGACCAGCCAGATCGAGGTGACCGCCTACATCCCGGGCGTCGGCCACAATCTCCAGGAGCACTCGATGGTGCTCGTGCGTGGCGGCCGGGTGAAGGACCTCCCTGGTGTCCGCTACAAGATCATTCGTGGCACGCTCGACACACAGGGCGTTCGTAACCGCAAGCAGGCGCGTAGCCGCTACGGCGCGAAGAAGGAGAAGAAGTAATGCCGCGCAAGGGACCTGCTCCGCGCCGGCCGATCGTTCCCGACCCGGTGTACAACTCGCCGCTGGTGACGCAGCTGATCAACAAGGTCCTGCTGCGGGGTAAGCGGGCGTTGGCGGAGCGCATCGTGTACGGAGCGCTGGAAGGGTGCCGGGAGAAGACGGGCACCGACCCGGTCGTGACCCTCAAGCGCGCCATGGACAACGTCAAGCCGACGCTCGAGGTGCGCAGCCGCCGGGTCGGTGGCGCCACCTACCAGGTGCCGGTCGAGGTGAGGCCGCACCGGGCGACGACGCTCGGCCTGCGCTGGATTACCACCTACGCCCGCGCGCGTCGGGAGAAGACGATGGTCGAGCGGCTTATGAACGAGCTGATCGACGCGAGTAACGGTCTTGGTGCTGCAGTGAAGCGGCGCGAGGACACGCACAAGATGGCGGAGTCCAACCGGGCCTTCGCTCACTACCGCTGGTGATCCACCACATGCGCGCCAGCGCCTGTTTGGTGGAGAGCCGGTCAGCGGGCCGTCAGGCCCACCAGATTCAGGATCTCCACAAGAGAGTCAGGGGTTAACCGTGGCCGCCGCAGACGCTGCCCTCGCCAAGGTCCGCAACATCGGCATCATGGCGCATATTGACGCCGGTAAGACGACGACGACCGAGCGGATCCTGTTCTACACCGGCATCACCTACAAGATCGGTGAGGTCCATGAGGGTGCCGCCGTCATGGACTGGATGGAGCAGGAGCAGGAGCGGGGCATCACCATCACCTCCGCCGCCACCAAGTGCGAGTGGAAGGGCCACACCATCCAGATCATCGACACGCCGGGGCACGTCGACTTCACGGTCGAGGTCGAGCGCTCGCTGCGTGTGCTCGACGGTGCGGTCGCGGTCTACGACGGCGTGGCGGGGGTTGAGCCCCAGACGGAGAACGTGTGGCGGCAGGCCGACAAGTACCGCGTGCCCCGCATGTGCTTCGTCAACAAGATGGACCGCACGGGCGCGGACTTCTTCCGCTGCGTGGACATGATGGTCTCCCGCCTCAACGCGACCCCGCTGATCCTGCAGTTGCCGATCGGCAGCGAGGCCGACTTCATCGGGGTCGTCGACCTGGTGGGTATGCGGGCGCTGACCTGGCGGGGCGAGACCCGTAAGGGTGAGGACTACACCGTCGAGGAGATCCCGGCGAGCATGGCCGAGCAGGCCGCGAAGTACCGGGAGAAGCTCATCGAGACTCTCGCCGAGCTCGATGACTCCATCATGGAGCGGTACCTCGAGGGCGAGGACCTGTCCATTGAGGACATCAAGGCCGCGATCCGTCGCGCCACCATCGCCAGCAAGGCCAACCCGGTGCTGTGCGGCTCGGCGTTCAAGAACAAGGGCGTGCAGCCCATGCTCGACGCGGTCGTCGACTACCTGCCTTCGCCGCTGGACGTGCCGGCGATCGAGGGTACGGCCGTCGACGGCGAGACGCCGGTGCAGCGGGTGCCGTCGGTGAGCGAGCCGTTCGCCGCTCTGGCCTTCAAGATCCAGACCGACAAGCACCTCGGCAAGCTGACCTACGTGCGCATCTACTCCGGCACGATCGAGGCCGGCGCCCAGGTGGTCAACTCCACCCGGGACCGCAAGGAGCGCATCGGCAAGATCTACCAGATGCACGCCAACAAGCGGGAGGAGCGGGCGAGCGCTCAGGCCGGCGACATCATTGCCGTGCAGGGCCTCAAGCAGACCACGACGGGCGACACGCTCTGTGACCCGGCCAACCCGGTCATCCTGGAGTCGATGACCTTCCCTGAGCCGGTCATCAATGTGGCGATCGAGCCGAAGAGCAAGGCCGACCAGGAGAAGCTCGCCACCGCGATTCAGCGCCTGGCCGAGGAGGACCCGACCTTCCGGGTGAAGCTCGACGAGGAGACCGGGCAGACGGTCATCTCCGGCATGGGCGAGCTGCACCTGGAGATCCTGGTCGACCGGATGCGCCGGGAGTTCAACGTCGAGGCGAACATCGGCAAGCCACAGGTCGCCTACCGTGAGACGATCCGCAAGCCCGTGCAGCGGATCGAGTACACCCACAAGAAGCAGACCGGTGGCTCCGGCCAGTACGCCAAGGTGATCATCTCGCTGGAACCGCTGCCGCTGGGCGGCGAGGCCACCTACGAGTTCGTCAACCAGGTCACCGGTGGTCGTGTGCCGAAGGAGTTCATCCCGTCGGTGGACGCCGGCATTCAGGACGCCATGCAGTACGGCGTGCTGGCCGGCTACCCGCTGGTGGGCATCAGAGCGATCCTGGAGGACGGCCAGTACCACGAGGTCGACTCGTCCGAGATGGCATTCAAGATCGCTGGCTCCATGGCGCTCAAGGAAGCGGCCCGCAAGGCCGACCCGACGCTGCTCGAGCCGATGATGGCCGTTGAGGTCGTCACCCCTGAGGAGAACATGGGTGACGTCATCGGCGATCTCAACTCTCGGCGCGGCATGATCCAGGCAATGGACGAGCGCGGGGGTGCCCGCGTCGTGCGGGCCCTCGTGCCGCTGTCGGAGATGTTCGGCTACGTCAGCGACCTGCGTTCCAAGACTCAGGGACGGGCGAGCTACAGCATGCAGTTCGACTCGTACCACGAGGTTCCGGCGAACGTCGCCAAGGAAATAATCGCGAAGGCAACGGGTGAGTGAACCGTTGATCTAGGGCTTGGAGTGGTGATTGGAGATCAATAAACCACCCTATGCCCTAGATCAACGAGGAAAGCGCCGCGGGACCGGAGCACAAACCTGACCAACCTTGCCTGCGCAAACCGGCGCGAGGCGAACAAGAAAGTCCTGAGGAGGACACCAGTGGCGAAGGCGAAGTTCGAGCGGACTAAGCCGCACGTCAACATCGGCACCATCGGTCACATCGACCACGGGAAGACGACGCTGACCGCGGCGATCACCAAGGTTCTGCACGACAAGATGCCGGACCTCAACCCGTACACGCCGTTCGACCAGATCGACAAGGCGCCTGAGGAGAAGGCTCGCGGTATCACCATCTCGATCGCCCACGTCGAGTACCAGACCGATAAGCGGCACTACGCGCACGTCGACTGCCCCGGTCACGCGGACTACATCAAGAACATGATCACCGGTGCTGCGCAGATGGACGGCGCGATCCTCGTGGTCGCCGCCACCGACGGCCCGATGCCGCAGACCCGCGAGCACGTGCTGCTGGCCCGCCAGGTCGGTGTGCCGTACATCGTCGTGGCGCTCAACAAGAGCGACATGGTCGAGGACGAGGAGCTGCTCGAGCTGGTCGAGCTCGAGGTCCGGGAGCTGCTGAGCAAGCAGGAGTACCCGGGCGACGAGCTGCCGGTGGTTCGCGTCTCGGCGCTGAAGGCCCTCGAGGGCGACCCGAAGTGGACCGAGGCGCTCATGAAGCTCATGGACGCGGTGGACGAGTTCATCCCGCAGCCCGAGCGGGAGATCGACAAGCCGTTCCTCATGCCGATCGAGGACGTCTTCACGATCACCGGCCGCGGCACCGTGGTCACCGGCCGGGTCGAGCGGGGCGTGCTCAAGCCGAACGAGGAGGTGGAGATCGTCGGTATCCGGGAGAAGTCCCAGAAGACGGTCTGCACCGCCATCGAGATGTTCCGCAAGGTCCTCGACGAGGCCCGCGCGGGCGAGAACGTCGGTCTGCTCCTGCGCGGTGTCAAGCGCGAGGAGGTCGAGCGGGGCATGGTCGTGACCAAGCCCGGGTCGACCACGCCGCACACCGAGTTCGAGGCGACCGTGTACGTCCTGTCCAAGGAGGAGGGTGGCCGGCACACGCCGTTCTTCCAGAACTACCGGCCGCAGTTCTACTTCCGGACCACGGACGTGACCGGCGTGGTCACGCTGCCCGAGGGCACGGAGATGGTCATGCCGGGTGACAACACCAGCATGACGGTCAAGCTGATCCAGCCGGTCGCGATGGAGGAGGGTCTCCGGTTCGCGATCCGTGAGGGTGGCCGTACCGTCGGTGCCGGCCGGGTCACGAAGATCATCAAGTAGGACCGCATCGGGGGGTCACCCGGGCCGCCGCCACGCGCCGGCAAGGCGCCTGGCCGGCCGGGTGGCCCCCCGATTTCCCTTCTGAGACGCCATATGGCATAGTGGGGAGGTTGCGTCGTATGACGCCCCTCCCCGTTGTGCGCGGAACGACCTCGGATCTCTCCGAGTGCGAGCGCCAGCAGGCCTCGGCGAAGCCGGGCAGCGGAGCACGCTTGCCGGCGGAGTACGTGGGCTCGAACTTCCCAGGACGGCTCAGCACTGGGCGGAGCCTGGCCCCGGGACGCGACACGCCCGACCGCGGGGGTCGGGACGCGGCGCGGAAACCTCAGGCAGCAGCACATGAAAGGTGCCCCCATGGCGGGACAGAAGATCCGGATCAGGCTGAAGGCCTATGACCACGAGGTGGTCGACTCCTCGGCGCGCAAGATCGTGGAGACCGTGACCCGCACCGGCGCTCAGGTCGCCGGTCCGGT
Source organism: Micromonosporaceae bacterium (assembly GCA_019690055.1). Lineage (GTDB taxonomy): Bacteria > Actinomycetota > Actinomycetes > Mycobacteriales > Micromonosporaceae > DATBGZ01. The sequence continues at coordinate 7,873 of JADGGF010000058.1, read as the reverse complement.
GCCGCTGCCCACTGAGATCAACCGGTACTGCGTGATCCGGTCGCCGCACAAGTACAAGGACTCGCGCGAGCACTTCGAGATGCGCACCCACAAGCGCCTCATCGACATCATCGACCCGACGCCGAAGACGGTGGACTCGCTGATGCGGCTCGACCTGCCCGCCGGCGTCGACATCGAGATCAAGCTGTAGGGACCGCACTGATGGACAGGCAAGTCAAGGGAATCCTGGGCGCCAAGCTCGGCATGACCCAGCTCTGGGACAACAACCGCGTCGTCCCGGTCACTGTGGTCCAGGCCGGCCCGTGCGTGGTCACCCAGGTCCGCACCCCCGAGAAGGACGGGTACTCGGCCGTGCAGCTCGCCTTCGGTGCGGTGAACCCGCGCAAGGTGAACAAGCCCCGCGCCGGCCACTTCGCCCGCGCCGGGGTGGCGCCGCGCCGCCACCTCGTGGAGCTGCGCACGACCGACGCGAGTGAGTACACGCTCGGCCAGGAGATCACCGCCGACACCTTCGCCCCGGGCCAGACGGTTGACGTGACCGGGCGGACCAAGGGCAAGGGCTTCGCCGGCGTCATGAAGCGGCACGGCTTTGGCGGTCTGCGGGCCAGCCACGGTGTCGAGCGCAAGCACCGCTCGCCCGGCTCCATCGGCGCCTGCGCCACGCCCGGTCGTGTCTTCAAGGGCGTACGCATGGCCGGCCGCATGGGCGGCGTCCGCTACACGGTTCAGGGCCTGACCGTCCAGGCGGTCGACCCGGAGCAGAACCTGATCCTGGTTCGCGGCGCGATCCCCGGCCCCAAGGGTGGCCTGGTACTCATCCGCACGGCGGCCAAGTCGAAGCCGGCCAAGAAGGGCGGTGCCAAGTGAGCACTGTGGACGTACGGGCCGTGGGCGGCGAAGGGACGGTCGGGACGGTTGACCTGCCCGCCGAGATCTTCGACGCGCCGGCCAACATTCCGCTGATGCACCAGGTCGTCGTGGCCCAGCTCGCCGCGGCCCGGCAGGGCACCCACAAGACCAAGACCCGAGGCGAGGTCAGCGGCGGCGGCAAGAAGCCGTACAAGCAGAAGGGCACGGGTCGGGCCCGGCAGGGCTCGACGCGGGCGCCGCAGTTCACCGGCGGTGGCATCGTGCACGGTCCGGTGCCGCGCAACTACGCCCAGCGCACCCCCAAGAAGATGAAGGCGGCGGCGCTGCGCGGGGCCCTGTCGGACCGGGCCCGCGACGGCCGGGTGCACGTGGTCGAGTCCTTTGTGGACGGCGACACTCCGCGGACGAAGGCGGCGCTGCAGACGCTGCGCGCGATCACCGAGGCGCCGCGGGTGCTCGTGGTGCTCTCGCGCGAGGACGAGGTTGGTTGGCTCTCGCTGCGCAACGTGCCCGAGGTGCACCTGCTTGCCGCCGACCAGCTCAACACCTACGACGTGCTGGTCAGCGACGACGTGATCTTCACCCGGGCCGCCCTGGACGAGTTCCTCGGCCGGTCCGCGTCCACACAGGAGGGTGGGGAATGACCACGGTGGCCGACCCGCGGGACGTGATCCTGGCACCGGTGGTGTCGGAGAAGTCCTACGCGGAGCTGGAGAAGAACTGGTACACGTTCCTGGTCCACCCGGACGCGAACAAGACGCAGATCAAGATCGCGATCCAGCAGATCTTCAACGTGCGCGTGGTCGCCGTGAACACGTCCAACCGGGAGGGCAAGCGCCGCCGTACCCGGTTCGGCATCGGCAAGCGGAAGGACACCAAGCGCGCCATGGTGAAGCTCGCCGACGGTGACCGGATCGACGCCTTCGGCGGACCGGTGAGCTGAGGGGTAGGGGACAATGGCTATCCGTAAGTACAAGCCCACCACGGCCGGTCGCCGAGGGGCCAGCGTCGCCGACTTCGCCGAGATCACCCGGTCGACGCCCGAGAAGTCGCTGCTGCGCCCGCTGCACAACAAGGGCGGCCGCAACGTCAACGGTCGGGTGACCGCTCGGCACCAGGGCGGCGGGCACAAGCGTCAGTACCGGCTGATCGACTTCAAGCGGGTGGACAAGGACGGCGTGCCGGCGAAGGTCGCGCACATCGAGTACGACCCCAACCGCACCGCGCGCATCGCCCTCCTGCACTACTTCGACGGCGAGAAGCGCTACATCCTCGCGCCGAAGGACCTCAAGCAGGGCGACCGCGTCGAGTCCGGCCCCACGGCGGACATCAAGCCGGGCAACAACCTGCCGCTGCGCAACATCCCGGTGGGTACCCAGATCCACGCGGTGGAGCTGCGCCCGGGCGGCGGGGCGAAGCTGGCCCGCTCGGCCGGCGTCAGCATCCAGCTGCTCGGCCGCGAGGGCAACTACGCGACGCTGCGCATGCCGTCGGGCGAGATCCGGCGGGTCGACGTGCGCTGCCGCGCCACCGTCGGCGAGATCGGTAACGCCGACCAGTCCAACATCAGCTGGGGCAAGGCTGGTCGCATGCGGTGGAAGGGCAAGCGGCCCTCGGTTCGGGGTGTCGCCATGAACCCGGTGGACCACCCGCACGGTGGTGGTGAGGGCAAGACCTCGGGTGGCCGCCACCCGGTCAACCCGAAGGGCAAGCCGGAGGGGCGCACGCGCCGGGCCAACCTGCCCAGCGACCGGCTGATCGTTCGTCGTCGCTACGCCAACCGGAAGCGGGGTTAGGAAATGCCGCGCAGTCTGAAGAAGGGCCCGTTCGTCGACGACCACCTGCTCAAGAAGGTGGAGGCGCAGAACGAGCGCAACACCAAGAACGTGATCAAGACCTGGTCCCGCCGGTCGACGATCATCCCGGAGATGCTGGGTCACACCATCGCCGTCCACGATGGACGCAAGCACGTTCCGGTGTTCATCACCGAGGCGATGGTCGGCCACAAACTCGGCGAGTTCGCGCTGACCCGCACCTTCAAGGGACACGAGAAGGAAGACCGCAAGAGCCGCCGCCGCTAGGCGCCTTGTGCGAGAGCAATAAAGGGGACTGTCGATGGCTACACCCACCGTCACGCTGCCGGGCGCGCGAGCGGTCGCCCGCCACGTGCGCATCTCGCCGATGAAGGCGCGCCGCGTGGTCAACCTCGTGCGCGGCCTGCCGGCCCAGGAGGCGCTCACGGTGCTGAAGTTCGCGCCGCAGGCGGCGAGCCAGACCGTCTACAAGGTCCTCGCCAGCGCGATCGCGAACGCCGAGAACAACGAGCGGCTGGACCCCGAGTCGCTGCTGGTGCGGGCGGCGTACGTCGACGAGGGCCCCACGCTCAAGCGGTTCCGGCCGCGCGCGCAGGGCCGCGCCTACCGGATTCGTAAGCGTACGTGCCACATCACGATCGAGGTCGAGAGCGTGCTCGCGCCGAGCCTCAACCGCCGGCGTGCGGCCGGGCCGGGCCGCCCGGCCACCAAGGCGGCTCCCGCCGGCCGGGCGAAGGCCACCAAGGCGGCCGCGCCGGCCGAGACGGCCGCGCCCGTCGAGCCGGAGGAGGCGGCGACCGCGGCAGCCGAGACCGAGGCGGCGTCGGCGAAGACCGAGACCGCGAAGGCGCCCGCGAAGAAGGCGACCAAGGCGGCGGCGAAGAAGGCGCAGCCACGCGCGAACGACGAGGCGTCGGCGTCGGCCGGGGAGGCCAAGCCGGCGAAGAAGGCGAGAGCGAACGGGAAGCAGAAGGCCGCCCAGCCGGCTGAGGAGGAGACCGAGTAATGGGTCAGAAGGTTCACCCCACCGGGTTCCGGCTCGGTATCTCCAGTGACTGGAAGTCGCGCTGGTACGCGGACAAGCTCTACAAGGACTACATCGCCGAGGACGTGAAGATTCGGCGCGCCATGGCCAAGGGCCTGGAGCGGGCCGGTGTGTCCAAGGTGGACATCGAGCGGACCCGGGACCGGGTGCGCATCGACATCTTCACGGCGCGGCCCGGCATCGTGATCGGCCGCAAGGGCGCCGAGGCGGAGAAGCTGCGCACGAACCTGGAGAAGCTCACCGGCAAGCAGGTCCAGGTGAACATCCTCGAGGTGAAGACGCCCGAGTCCGACGCGCAGCTGGTGGCGCAGGCTGTGGCCGAGCAGCTCTCCAGCCGGGTGAGCTTCCGGCGGGCGATGCGCAAGTCGATGCAGTCGGCGATGAAGAACACCGCCGTCAAGGGGATCCGGGTGCAGGTCTCCGGTCGGCTGGGTGGCGCCGAGATGAGCCGGACGGAGTTCTACCGCGAGGGCCGGGTGCCGCTGCACACGCTGCGCGCCAACATTGACTACGGCTTCTTCGAGGCGCGGACCACGTTCGGGCGCATCGGCGTCAAGGTCTGGATCTACAAGGGTGACAGCACGGGCGCCCAGGCGGAGCCGGCCGCGGCTGGCCGGCCCCGGCGTGAGGCCCGGGCCGCGCGGGGCGCCCGCGGCCGGGTCCGTTCGGGCGCCGCCGGCACCACCCCCGCGGGCACCGAGGCCGGCCGGGCCAGCGCCCAGGCCGCCGAGTCGGCCGAGGCCGCCGCTGCACAAGCGTCGCCGGAGGTTCCGGAGTCCGTGGCTGAGAACGCCGGAACGTCGACCGAGAGCCAGGAGGGCTGAGACATGTTGATGCCTCGTAAGCCGCCGGGCGGCTTTCGTAAGCCGCACCACCCCGACCGTCGCGGCGTCAGCAAGGGCGGTACCCGGGTGGTGTTCGGGGAGTACGGCATCCAGGCGCTCGAGCCGGCGTACGTCACGAACCGCCAGATCGAGGCGGCCCGTATCGCCATGACCCGCCACATCAAGCGGGGCGGCAAGGTGTGGATCAACGTCTTCCCGGACCGGGCCATCACCAAGAAGCCGGCCGAGACCCGGATGGGCTCCGGCAAGGGCTCGCCCGAGTGGTGGATCGCCAACATCAAGCCGGGCCGCGTGCTGTTCGAGATGTCGTTCCCGAACGAGGCCACGGCGCGGGAGGCGATGCGGCGGGCGATCCACAAGCTGCCCATGAAGTGCCGCATCATCACGCGGGCGGACGATCTGACGTCGGCTCCGCCAGCGTCGCGGAAGGCGGGTGAGTCCTGATGGCCGCGGGTACGAAGGCCAACGAGCTGCGCGAGCTGACGCGCGAGCAACTCGTGGAGCGGCTCAAGGAGGCCAAGGCCGAGCTGTTCAACCTGCGGGTCCAGTCCGCCACCGGCCAGCTCGACAACCACCGCCGGCTGAAGGTGGTCCGGCACGAGATCGCCCGGATCTACACGATCATGCGCGAGCGCGAGCTCGGGCTCTCGGTTGAACCGTCTGAGGTGACTGCATGACTGAGAATGCCAGCACCACCGCTGCCCCGGCGCGCAATCGGCGCAAGGTTCGTGAGGGCATCGTGGTGAGCGACAAGATGGACAAGACCGTGGTGGTCCAGGTCGAGGACCGGGTCAAGCACCCGCTCTACGGCAAGGTCATGCGCCGCACCAGTCGGCTCAAGGCCCACGACGAGAACAACTCGGCCGGCGTCGGCGACCGGGTGTCCATCATGGAGACCCGCCCGCTGTCGGCGACCAAGCGGTGGCGCGTTGTGGAGATTCTGGAGCGGGCCAAATGATTCAGCAGGAGACGCGACTGAAGGTCGCCGACAACACGGGTGCGCGGGAGATCCTGTGCATCCGGGTGCTCGGTGGCTCGGGCCGCCGCTACGCCGGCATTGGCGACATCATCGTCGCCACGGTCAAGGACGCCATCCCGGGCGCGGGCGTGAAGAAGGGCGACGTGGTCAAGGCCGTGGTCGTCCGCACCGCCAAGGAGCGCCGGCGTCCGGACGGGTCGTACATCCGCTTCGACGAGAACGCCGCGGTCATCATCAAGGACGGCGGGGATCCGCGCGGCACGCGCATCTTCGGCCCGGTCGGCCGTGAGCTGCGGGACAAGCGGTTCATGAAGATCATCAGCTTGGCCCCGGAGGTGTTGTAGCCGTGAAGATCAAGAAGGGTGACACCGTCGAGGTCATCGCCGGCAAGGACAAGGGGGCCCGGGGGACGGTCCTCACCGCCCTGCCGCGTGAGGGCAAGGTCATCGTCGAGGGCGTCAACCGGGTCAAGCGGCACACGCGCATCCGGCAGACCCAGCGCGGGTCGCAGACCGGAGGCATCATCACCCAGGAGGCGCCGATCGATGTCTCCAACGTGATGGTGGTCGACTCGGACGGCAAGCCGACGCGCGTCGGCTACCGCATCGACGAGAACGGCCAGAAGATCCGCGTCGCGCGCACCAACGGTAAGGACCTGCCATGACGACCGTGACCGCTCCCCCAGTTCCTCGGCTCAAGGAGCGTTATCGCAACGAGATCATCGATGCGATGAAGGCCGAGTTCGGGTACCGCAATCCGATGCAGGTACCGCGCCTGGTGAAGATCGTGGTCAACATGGGCGTGGGGGACGCCGCCCGGGACGCCAAGGTCATGGACGGCGCGGTCCGCGACCTGGCCGCGATCACCGGCCAGAAGCCGCAGATCCGTCGGGCCAAGAAGTCCATCGCCCAGTTCAAGCTGCGCGAGGGTATGCCCATCGGCGCCAAGGTGACGCTGCGCGGCGACCGGATGTGGGAGTTCCTGGACCGGCTGCTGTCGATCGCGCTGCCCCGGATCCGCGACTTCCGCGGGCTGGACGGGCGCAAGCTCGACGGCCACGGCAACTACACCTTCGGGCTCACCGAGCAGTCGGTGTTCCACGAGGTCGACCAGGACCGCATCGACCGGGTGCGCGGCATGGACATCACGGTCGTGACCACGGCCAAGACCGACGACGAGGGCCGGGCGCTGCTCAAGCTGCTGGGCTTTCCGTTCAAGGAGGCATAAGGAAGCCATGGCGAAGAAGGCGCTGATCCTCAAGGCCGCGCGGAAGCCGAAGTTCGCGGTGCGGGCCTACACCCGCTGCCAGCGGTGCGGCCGGCCCAAGGCGGTGTACCGCAAGTTCGGCCTGTGCCGGATCTGCATCCGCGAGATGGCGCACCGGGGCGAGCTGCCCGGCGTCGCGAAGGCGTCCTGGTAGGACCACCGAGCAGCTGCATTCGAGCATTTACCACCATGCCTGTGGGCATGAACCGAGGATCTTCGCCGAAGGCCCGCCCGACGGGAACCGCGGCGAGAAGGGTGAACCTGTAACCATGACGATGACCGATCCGATCGCAGACATGCTCACCCGTCTGCGTAACGCCAACCAGGCGTACCACGACAAGGTGTCGATGCCCTACTCGAAGATCAAGGCGAGCATCGCCGAGGTCCTCAAGACCGAGGGCTACGTCGCGTCGTGGTCGGTCGAGGAGCCGAAGGAAGGCTCCGTCGGCAAGACGTTGGTGGTGGAGCTCAAGTACGGCCCGCACCGCGAGCGCAGCCTCGCCGGCATCCGTCGCGTGTCGAAGCCGGGCCTGCGGGTCTACGCCAAGGCCAAGGAGATGCCGCGGGTGCTCGGCGGTCTCGGCATCGCCATCATCTCGACATCGCAGGGGCTGCTGACCGACCGGCAGGCCCGCAAGCGCAACGTGGGCGGGGAAGTCCTCGCCTGGGTCTGGTAAGGGAAGACGAACATGTCGCGAATCGGGCGTAGGCCGATCCCCGTGCCGGCCGGGGTCGAGGTGACGATTACCGGCCAGACGGTTCGGGTCAAGGGCCCCAAGGGCGAGCTGTCCCACACGGTGGCTGAGCCGATCAAGGTCGAGCGGGCCGAGGACGGCGCGCTGGTGCTGACGCGCCCCAACGACGAGCGGCGGGCGAAGGAGCTCCACGGGCTGTCGCGCACGCTGGTGGCGAACATGGTCGTGGGGGTCACCGAGGGCTACCGCAAGTCGCTGGAGATCGCCGGCACCGGTTACCGGGTCACCCAGAAGGGACCGGACCTGGAGTTCGCGCTCGGCTTCTCCCACCCCGTCGTGGTCACGGCCCCACCCGGCAT
>JADGGF010000713.1 GCA_019690055.1 Micromonosporaceae bacterium | reverse complement strand
TAAAACCGACCCCGACCCCGGTCATCCCCACGCAGCCCGTCGGCCCGACCGAGCCCGCCCCGGCCCGCGACACCTGAGGGCGAGCCTCAGTGGTCGATGGCCAGGCGCAGGCCGAGGGCGAGCAGGACGGCTCCGGTCACCTGCTCGAACCGGCGCCGGACCGCCGGCCGGGTGAGCCAACTGCGCGCCCGGGTCACGAGCACGGCCAGCAGCGACAGCCAGAGCAGGCCCTCGATGACGTGGATCATGGCCAGCGCCAGCGCCCCCGCCAGCGGGGGCAGCCCGGTGGGCAGAAACTGCGGCAGCACCGACAGGTAGAACACCCCGACCTTGGGGTTGAGCAGGTTCGTGGTGAGGCCGGCCCGCAGGCCGCGCCAGCGGCTCCAGCGCTCACCGGGCTCCCCGGCGTGATCCGGCGCGGCCAGGGCGGGGGCGCCCGACCCCGACGGCACCGGGTCGCTGGAGGTTGACAACGCGGGGGCGCCCGACGGCGCCGGGTCGGTCGACGACGGCAGCGCCGGGTTCGATCGTCGGCGCCGGACGGACCACAACGCCCTCGCCCCGAGCCAGCAGAGGTAGGCCGCACCGGCCAACCGGAGTACGTCGAAGGCGAGCTGCGAGGCGGCGAGCACGGCGGTGACGCCGATCGCCCCGGCCGTGGCCCAGGCCAGGCAGCCCAGGCCGATGCCGGTCGCGGCCGCGATGCCGGCCGAGCGCCCGCCCGCGGCGGAGGCCCGCAGGACGAGCAGGGTATCCACGCCCGGCGTGATGGTGAGGAGGGCGGCGAACACGGCGAAGGCGATCAGCGAGGTAGCCACCCACCATGTCTACCCCAGTGTGCGGGCATGTCTACCGCAGCGGGTGGGCCACGTGCGCGGCGACGACGTGTCGCCGGCACAAACCCCGTTGGTACGGGCGCACATCGGCCATGGTGCGTTTCCGCGGTGACTGGTAGTTCTACCGGTGCAACGGCATCGGGCCACTCACGAGAATCGCTGCATCGTCCCGCCGACCACCTGGTCGGCCAACCGAAAGGAAGTGACACAGGTGAGTGTCATGGCCCGTCCCCGCACGCCCACGCGCCGCCTGGCCCGACTGATCACCGTCCTGGCCGGCGCGGCCACCCTGACCGCCGCCACGCTCGTGGTCGCCGCGCCGGCCCGTGCCGACGAGATCGGCCAGGCGCCGACGGCGACCAACATCTACGGCAACGGAAGCTTTTCAGTCGCGTCGAGCACCATCTCGCCCCTCGTGAGCGGATTCGGCGGCGGCGTCGTCTACTACCCCACCGCGACCGGCACCTACCCGGTGATCGCGGTCTCCCCAGGCTACACGGCCACGTGGTCGAGCATCAGCTGGATCGGCCCGCGCCTGGCCTCGTGGGGGTTCGTGGTGGTCGGCATCAATACGAACACCCTGCTCGACCAGCCGAGCAGCCGCGGCCAGCAGTTGCTCGCCGCGCTGAACTGGGCGGTCAGCAGCAGCGCCCCGGCCGCGGTGCGGTCCCGGGCGGACGGCACCCGGCGCGGCGTGGCCGGCCACTCGATGGGCGGCGGCGGCACGCTCGAGGCCCTGGCCATGGACACCACCGGGACCGTGAAGGCCGGCGTGCCGATCGCGCCGTGGAACACCGACAAGACCTGGAACAACGTCAATGAGCCCGTCCTCATCGTCGGCGGCGAGTGGGACACCGTCGCCCCGGTGGCCACCCACTCGATCCCGTTCTACAACAGCCTCGCCGGGCCCAAGACGTACGTCGAACTCAACAACGCGAGCCACTTCTTCCCCCAGGTCGACGACCCCATGACCTCCCGGGCGTTGGTCTCCTGGTTCAAGCGCTGGCTCAACAACGACACCCGGTTCACCCCGTTCACCTGCGGATTCTCCGGACTGTCCATCTCGGACTTCAGGTCGAACGCGTGCTAATCGGCGATCGTGGTGCGCGGCGGCCGGCCGGCGCGGCCGCCCCCCCCCCCCGCCCCCCCACCCCGCCCCCGGGGCGCCCCCCCCGCGCGCCCCGCCC
>JADGGF010000057.1 GCA_019690055.1 Micromonosporaceae bacterium | reverse complement strand
GGTCGGCCCGGCGCCGTGCGGACCACCGAGGAGATTTGCGCCACGCTGCGCCCGCGCGGCATCCGGCGGGGCAGGGCGGGCCGGGTCAACCACAGCGTGGTCACCACCGCCCCCCTGCAGTTGCCGTTCACCGAGCTGCTGGTGGCCCCCTACGTGCTGGGCACGTGGCTGGCCGGCGTGGGCCAGCCGGTGCGGATCTCGTACGGTCTGTTGCGCAGGCTGGGGGTGCTGCGGGAGCGACACATCCCGATGGCGTACCTGCGCGCCGCCGAGGGCCAGCGGCGTGGGCTGCTCGCCGGCCTGCTCGACGCGGCCGGCACGGTCGCCGCCGACGGCCATGTGCAGCTGACCGTACGGTCGGCGCGCCTGGCTCGCGACGTGGCCGAGCTCATCACCGGGCTGGGCTACCACTGCACCACGGCGGGCGACGGCCCCGGGTTCGTGGTCACGTTCGCCGCGCTCGACGAGGTGTTCCGGGACGAGGAGAAGGCGCTGCTGCACAAGCGGCGCCGCCGCCTGCTGCGTCCGCGCGACGTCGGCCTGCGGTACATCGTGGACATCCGGCCCGTGCCGAGCGTGCCGGTGCGCTGCGTGAGCGTGGCCAACGACGAGCATCTGTTCCTGGCCGGCCGGTCGATGATTCCCACGCACAACTCGACCGTGTCGATGGACTTCGCCCGCAACGCCGCAGTCCGGCACAACCAGGCGAGCGCCATCTTCTCCCTGGAGATGAGCAAGACGGAGATCGTCACGCGGTTGCTCTCCGCCGAGGCGAAGGTGCCGCTGCAGGTGCTGCGTTCGGGCCAGCTCTCCGACGAGGACTGGACCCGGTTGGCTCGGCGCATGGGTGAGATCAGCGAGGCGCCGATCTATATCGACGACACCCCGAACATGACGCTCATGGAGATCCGGGCCAAGGCACGCCGACTGCGCCAGCGGCACGATCTCAAGCTGGTGGTCGTCGACTACCTGCAGCTCATGACGTCGCCGAAGCGGGTGGAGAACCGGCAGCAGGAGGTCGCCGAGCTCTCCCGGGGATTGAAGCTGCTGGCCAAGGAGATCGAGTGCCCGGTGGTCGCCGTCAGCCAGCTCAACCGCGGCCCCGAGCAGCGCACCGACAAGCGTCCGCAACTGGCGGATCTTCGCGAATCGGGCAGCATCGAGCAGGATGCGGATGTGGTCATCCTGCTGCACCGGGAGGACGCGTACGACAAGGAGTCACCGCGGGCCGGCGAGGCCGACTTCATCGTGGCCAAGCACCGGAACGGCCCGACCGACACGGTGACCGTGGCCGCCCAGCTGCACTTCTCCCGCTTCGTCGACATGGCGGTGTAGCGCGCCATCGGGTGGCCGCCCGAGCCAGTGGCGTCCGTCGCTGCCGCCAGGTGGGTCCCAGCGAACCCTCAGCGACCGGATCTCCCGGAGCCGCCGGTCGGGCCGGCTGGCGTACGGGCCGGTGGGCCAGCCGGCCGTGAACCGGGCCGCGCCCCCCGACAGCTACGTTCAGCCACCGGCGCCCGGTCGCCCGTCAGTGCTGGCTCGCGGCGAGGAGAGCGACGACCTCCTCGTCGCTGGTCTGGGGGAAGTGCTGGTAGAAGCGGCTGACCGCGCCGAAGTCCGGCGGGGCCAGCGGGCAGACCACTTCGTCGGCCTCCCGCCGCAGCGTCGCCACCGCGTCCGGAGCACCGACCGGTACCGCCACGACGACCCGGGCGGCGTTGAGGCGTCGCGCGGCCGCCACCGCCGCGCGGGCACTGGCTCCGGTGGCCAGCCCATCGTCGACGATGATCGCCACCCGACCCTCCAACGACAGCGGCGGCCGGCCCCGTCGATAGCGCTCCTCCCGTCGGCCGAGCTCGTCGGTCTCGGCCCGGGTCACGGACTCGACGTCAGAGGTGGAGATGTACCCCTCGACCTCCGGGTTGTGCACGGCGACGCCGCCCGGGCCCAGCGCCCCGAACGCCACCTCAGGCGCCCAGGGCACCCCGAGCTTGCGCACCACCATCACGTCCAGCGGAGCCTGCAGCGCCGCGGCGACGCGCGCGGCCACCGGCACGCCGCCGCGCACCAGCCCCAGCACCACCACATCGGGTCGACCTGCGTACTGCTTGAGCTCAGCGGCGAGCCGGTCGCCGGCCTCAGTCCGGTCGGTGTAGATCGCACCCGTCGGCGTCGCGCGCATGGCTTTAGTCTCACTCCGCCGGCCCGCCCCCGCAGGCGTGTGCCCGCAACCTTGTGCCTGGAAGGACGCCCTGTTGACGCCCAGTGCGCAACAAGGCGTCCTTCCTGGCAAAGGCGTCCTTCCTGACGCAGCAACCACGGGCATAGCATCGACGCCATGGTGCGCAAGCCGCCCATGGAGGATGTGGGCGACCGGGATCTCGCGGTCGGCCCACCGAAACGGAGCGCCGCCGGCATCCCGGGCGTCGCCGCTGGCCTCGCGGCCGGGTTGCGGGAGATGGGGGTGCGCCGCACCGCGCTGACCTTGGCGCGGGTCAACCAGGTCGATGGCTTCGACTGCCCGGGCTGCGCCTGGCCGGAGCCGGCGCCCCGGGGCGACTCGCACGCGAGCAGCCGCCGGGGACACGCCGAGTTCTGTGAGAACGGGGCGAAGGCCGTCGCCGACGAGGCGACGCTGCGCCGAATCACCCGGGAGTTCTTCGCCACCCACGCGATCGCCGATCTGGCCCAGCGCTCCGGCTACTGGCTGGGGCAGCAGGGCCGGCTGACCGAGCCGATGGTGCGGCGGGCGGGCGGCACCCACTACGAGCCGATCGGCTGGGACGAGGCGTTCGCCCTGATCGCCGACCACCTGCGCCGGATCAACCCGAACGAGGCCATCTTCTACACGTCGGGTCGGACCTCCAACGAGGCCGCGTTCCTGTGGCAGTTGCTGGCCCGCGCGTATGGCACGAACAACCTGCCCGACTGCTCGAACATGTGCCACGAGTCGTCCGGTGTCGCGCTGAGCGAGACGATCGGCATCGGCAAGGGCAGCGTGACCCTCGACGACATTCACGCCGCGAAGCTGCTGGTGGTCGTCGGGCAGAACCCCGGCACCAACCATCCGCGGATGCTCACCGCGCTGGAGCGGGCCAAGCGGGACGGTGCCGTCATCGTGGCGGTGAACCCCCTGCCCGAGGCGGGGCTGATCCGATTCAAGAACCCCCAGACGGTCCGCGGCGTGCTGGGCACCGGTACTCCGCTCGCCGACCACTACCTGCAGATCCGGGTCGGCGGGGACATGGCCCTGTTCCAGGCCATCGGCTCGCTGCTCGTGGCCTGGGACGCGGTGGATCGGTCCTTTGTGGACTCACTGACCGAGGGCTATGCGGAGTACGCCGCCGCGGTGAGCAAGCTGGACTGGTCCGCGGTCGAGCGGGCGACCGGGCTGCCCCGCGAGGAGATCGAGACGGTGGCCCGGCTCTTCGCGGAGTCGAGCGCCACGGTCGTCTGCTGGGCGATGGGGCTGACACAGCAGCGCGAGTCGGTCGCCACGATCCAGGAGATCGTGAACGTGCAGTTGCTGCGCGGGATGATCGGCAAGCGCGGGGCCGGGCTGTGCCCGGTGCGGGGTCACTCCAACGTCCAGGGTGACCGCACCATGGGCATCTACGAACGGCCGCCGGCCTGGGCCCCGAAGCTCGGCGAGGTGTTCGGGTTCACCGTGCCGATGGAGCCCGGGTACGCCACGGTCGACGCGATCCGGGCGATGCGGGATGGTCGGGCGCACGTGTTCCTCGGCCTGGGCGGCAACTTCGCCGCGGCCACGCCCGACACGGCGGTGACCGAGGCCGCCCTGCAGCGGTGCCGGCTCACCGTGCACATCGCGACGAAGCTCAACCGCTCGCACGTGTTGCCCGGTACCGAGTCGCTGATCCTGCCGTGCCTGGGGCGCACCGAGGTGGACCGGCAGGCGTCGGGCGAGCAGTTCGTGACCGTCGAGGATTCAATGTCCGTCGTGCACGCCTCGCGCGGCCGGCTCGAGCCGGCGTCGCCCGAGCTGCTGTCGGAAGTGTCCATCGTGGCCAGACTCGGGCGGGCCCTGCTCGGCGACACCTTGCCGTGGGCGCAGTTCGAGGCGGACTACCGGACCATCCGCGCCCGGATCGCCGAGATCGTGCCCGGCTTCGCCGACTTCGAGGCCCGGGTGAGCCAGCCGGGTGGGTTCGTCCTGCCGCACCCGCCTCGCGACTCGCGGTCGTTCGCCACCCCGTCGGGCCGGGCCCGGTTCACCGTGCACCCGCTGACCGTGATCGATGTGCCGCCCGGGCGCCTGCTGTTGCAGTCGATCCGTAGCCACGACCAGTACAACACGACGATCTACGGCCTGGACGACCGCTACCGGGGTGTCCGAGGTGGACGGCGCGTCGTGTTCGTCAACCCGGACGACCTCGCGGCGCTGGGCATCGCCGACGGGTCGATGGTGGACCTGGTGTCGGAGTGGACGGACGGCGTGCGGCGGGCCGAGGGCTTCCGGGTGGTCGCCTACCCCACCGCGAAGGGCTGCGCCGCGACGTACTTTCCGGAGGCGAACGTGCTGGTGCCCCTGGACTCCGTGGCCGCGGGCTCGCGCACACCCACGTCGAAGCAGATCATTGTCCGCCTCGAACCCGCCGGCTGATCTCGCGGTCATCGTGGTCGCCGGCGGGGCAGCCCGCCGCCTCGGTGGCGTCCTCAAGCCGGCGCTGTCCGTGGGTGGGCGACCGCTGGTGCGGCGGGTGCTCGACGCCGCCATCGCCGCGCGGCCCCGGGTCGTCGTGGGGCCAGCGAGCCTGGCGCCGGTGCTGCCCGACGGCGTGGACCTGGTCCAGGAGCAGCCACCGGGGGGTGGTCCGGTGGCCGGGCTGGCGGCGGGCGTACGGCTGGTGCCGCCGGGCGTACGCCTGGTGGCGGTGCTCTCGGCGGATCTGCCGTTCCTCACCCCGAGCGTCCTGGCCGACCTCGGCGCGGCCCTGGCCGACGGCGGTGATGTCGCCGTGCTGCTGGACGGGTCGGGCCGTCCACAGTGGCTCTGCTCGGTGTGGCGGCGAACCGCGCTGGTCGAGCGTCTCGCCGCCTGGCCCGACCCGCGGGGGGTCCGGATGCGGGACCTGACCCGGGACGCGCCCGCCCGGCCGGTCGCGGTCGACGGGTCGGGTCCGCCGCCCTGGTTCGACTGCGACACTGAGGAGGACGTCCGTCGCGCCGAGGAGATGCTGCATGACTCTCGATGAGTGGATCGCCGCCGTCTGCACCGCGCTCGGGGTGTCACCCGATCGGGTGGACCGCGCCCTGATCCTCGACCTGGCCCGCGAGGCCGCCCACGGCGTGGCTCGCCCGGCCGCCCCGATCACGGCCTACGTGGCGGGCCTGGCCGTCGCCGAGGGAGCGGACCTGGCGCAGGTGGTCGCGACCATCCGTGATCTCCTCCAGCCGCCCTCCGGCCGCGACGACATGACGCCGTCCACCTTGGACTGACGCCACAGTGGACTGACGGCTGCGGTGGACTGACCGGTCGCGGGGCGGGGCCGCCACACCGCGACGGCGCGGTTCAATCGTCAGCGGAGGAGGCGAGGGCGTCCCCGAGCGGCGTGCGGCGGTAGTGCACCGAGCGGCCCGCCCGGGCCCGGTCGACCAGCCCGGCGCGGCGCAGCACTGCCAGGTGGTCGCCGACCGCCCCGATGGCCAGCCCGAGCGCGCGGGCGAGCTGCGTCGTGCTCGCCGGCTCCGCCAGGGCGCACAGCACACGGGCCCGGGACTGTCCAATTAGGACACCAAGAGCGCCGGGATCGGTCGCCAGCGGCGGCTCCCACAGCACCCCGGCGCCCCGGGCCGGGTAGATGATGGCGCGGGGCCAGGGCGGGTCCGAGAAGGCGGCGACCGACGGCCAGACCAGCACCGAGGGCATCAGCAGCAGCCCGCTGCCGTCCGAGGGCATCGGGGCGCCGCCCGCGAGCCTGGCGATCTCGATGCCGCCCGCGCGCCAGCGCACGTGCGGCAGCCCGGCGATGGCCGCCGCCCACCCGGCCCGGCCGAGCTCGTCGGAGCGGTACAGCACGTCGCGCTCGCAGATCGCCCGCAGCCGCGGCCAGTCCCGGGCGAGCAACTCCCGCCAGGCGCGGTCCAGCGCGCCGCTGAGCTGCTCCGTCACGTCGCGGCGGCCCAGGATGGCCAGCGCCTCCTCGTCGTGACACGGCCGCCGCTGGAGGGCCTGCCGGATCTCGCGGCGCGCCAGGCTGAGCGGGGTGGCCCGGATCGTGGCCAGATCGTCCTCGATGCTCTGGGTGAGGCCACCGGTCGGCGGCGGGGCGAGAAAGGCCGGACCCCAGATGCGGGAGTGCAGGGCCAGCACCGCGCGCAGTGCCGGGTCCTCGCACAGGCTCCGGAACACCGGCGCCAGCCGGGCGGTCCACGCCGGTGGCATGCGGTGGCCGGGCCGGAGCCGGGCCAGCACGCGGAGCAACGACGACAGCTCGAAGATCGGTGACACCGCGAACCGGCTGTGCAGCATGTCGTCCACCGACACCTCGAACCGGAGCACGGCCTGACGTTACGCCACTCGACGAAACATTGGACGCCGGCCGGCGGGCTGGCGACAGTGCTGCCGTGACGACGACCGAGGCAGAGACCCGACCCGCGCGGTACGGCGACGTGTTCCGTGACCGCATCTTCACCGTGGTGTTCGGGTCCCGCACCCTGTCCATCAGCGCCAACACGCTGCGCATGTACGCGCTGTCGGTGCTCGTCTTCGAACAGACCGGCTCGGCGCTGCTCACCGCGCTGGCGTTCGGGATCGGGTTCGTACCCCAGGTGATCGGCGGCACGCTGCTGGGCGCGCTCGCCGACCGCCTTCGGCCGCGCGGGCTCATCGTCGCCGGCTTCCTGCTCGACGGCGCCGTGGCGGCCGCCCTCGCCCTGGCGTCGCTGCCCGTCGCGGCCAGCCTGGGCCTGGTCGCGGTGGCCGCCACGCTGACCCCGATCTTCCAGGGGGCGTCGACCCGGGTCGTGGCCGAGTCGCTCACCGGCGACGCGTACGTGCTCGGCCGATCCCTGTTCAACGTGGCCTCCGCCGGGGCCCAACTGGTCGGCCTCGCCGTCGGCGCGCTCGCCGTGGCCCAGCTCGGCCCGACGCAGGCCCTGTTGGTCACCGCCGCCTGCCAGCTCGCCGCCGCCGGCTGGGCGCGGCTCGGGCTGCCCCGGCTGGCCGCGCTGCCGCGGGTGGATGGCGCGGCCGTCGGGCAGAGCTGGTCGGTGACCGTACGCCTGTGGCGGGATGGCACGGTCCGCTCGCTGCTGCTCGTGCAGTGGCTGCCGTCGGCCTGTGTCACCGGGGCCGAGGCGCTGTTCGTGCCCTACGCCGCGCAGCGTGGTTTCCCGGCCGGCTCGGCCGGGCTGCTGATGGCGAGCGTGCCGGTCGGCATGCTGCTTGGCAACGTCGTGGTGGGCCGGCTGGTCCCGCCGCCGACGCGGGAGCGGCTGGTGGCGCCGCTGCTTGTGCTTCTCGGCGCGCCGGTGGTCGGCTTCGCCCTGCCGGTGCCCCTGTGGCTGACCGCGGGACTGGCGTTCCTGGCCGGAGTCGGGTTCAGCTACGGCCTCGGCCTGCAGCGGGTCTTCCTCGACGCGCTCGACCCGCAGGTGCGCGGTCAGGCCTTCGCGCTGCAGTTCACCGGGATGATGACGCTGCAGGGGGTCGCGCCACTGGTCACCGGCGCGTTGGCCGAGGTCGCCCCGGTCGCGCTGGCCATGGCCGTCGCCGGCCTGGCCACGGTCGTCATCGCCGTCGCGTGGCGGTTCAGTGATCCAGCCGTCGCCCGACGGTGCGCCGCCGACGCCCCGTGACGGCACGGCCGCCGGCGGGGCGGACTGGGCACGTACTGTCGCAGGGCGAACGCTCATCCGCGACGGAAGGAGAGTCCGGCATGGGGGCCAAGCTCAGCGCCGGATTGCTGATGTACCGGATCAACCAGGGCACTTTGGAAGTGTTGATTGCGCATATGGGCGGACCGTACTGGGCGCGTAAGGATGCCGGCGCCTGGTCCATCCCCAAGGGCGAGTACGACGAGGGCGAAGACCCGCGCCTCGCCGCGCTTCGGGAGTTTGCCGAGGAGATGGGGTCGGCGCCGCCGCCCGGGGAGCTCGTCGAGTTGGGCGCGGTTGTTCAGCCGAGCGGTAAGGTGATCACCGCGTATGCGTTGCGAGGCGACTTCGACGCGACCACGGTGGTGAGCAACGAGTTCGAGATGGAGTGGCCCCGCGGCTCGGGAGTGATGCGCTCCTTCCCCGAGGTGGACCGGGCGGACTGGTTCGACGCGGCGACCGCGCGAGGGAAGCTGGTCAAGGGGCAGGTTCCCTTCATCGAGCGGTTGGCGTTGGTCCTGTGGGAGCGCGGCGAGTCGTTCAGCGAGACGCGCCGGTCGGCGACCTGGTAACCGTCCGCGCCGGACGGGACGCATCCGCCGGATCTGCGCTCCTGACGGGTTACGTCGCCCACCCGTGGCTGCGGAGAATGAGGCATGGGCAGGGTGACGGATCGGCGTTCAGTGGTCCACATCAAGGTCGACGACTCGGGCGGTCCAACCGTGGTCAAGCGGATGGAGACGCTGACCGGCGAGGAGCCGCTGGAGATCCGGGTCGGCCGGCCCGGGCCGGGGCGCACGCCGCTCGCGGTCACGATGCGGACCCCGGGCGACGACGTGGACCTGGCGCTCGGCTTCCTGCTGACCGAGGGTGTCATCGGGGCGGCTGAGGACGTGGTCACCGCCCAGCTCTGCGCCGGCACCGAGACGCCCAACACGTACAACGTCGTCGACGTCACGCTCGCGCCCCACGTGCCGCCGCCGGTGACCGATCCGGCCCGCAACTTCTACACCACGAGCTCCTGCGGCGTGTGCGGCAAGGCGAGCATCGAGGCGGTGCGGACCAAATCCCGGTTCGATGTCGCGGCGGATGACTCCACAGTGGACGTTGCTACGCTGGCCGCCCTGCCCGACCGGCTACGCGCGCAGCAGCGGACCTTCGACCGCACGGGCGGGCTGCACGCGGCCGGGCTGTTCACTGTGGACGGTGACGTGGTCTGCGTCCGGGAGGACGTCGGGCGGCACAACGCGGTCGACAAGGTCGTTGGGTGGGCGCTGCGCGATGGACGCCTTCCGCTGCGAAGCCACGTGCTGATGGTGAGCGGCCGGGCGAGCTTCGAGCTGGTGCAGAAGGCGTCCATGGCCGGAATCCCCATGCTGGCCGCGATCTCGGCGCCGAGCACGCTGGCCGTGGATCTCGCCGAGGATGCGGGTCTCACGCTGGTCGGCTTCCTGCGCGGCGGGTCGATGAATGTCTACGCCGGCGCCCAACGCGTGCGTACCCGGACCTGAGGCGCGGGCCAGCGCGACGCCAGCCTCCGGTGCCCTCGTCGACGCACCTCGCTCGCCCCTGGTGCTATCGGGGCACCAGCGCCAGGTCGGTCTGGGCGAAGTCGTCCCCGACGCAGAGGAGTGGCTCGCGCGCCAGGGCGGCGGTCGCGTACGTCAGACAGTCCCCGAAGTTCAGGGCGGCGGGATGGCGCCCCTTGCCGTAGCGGAGATAGGCATCGACCGCGACCGGCCAGTGCGCTGCGGTGAAGGGCATCTCCCGCAGGCCGCTCTCCTGCACGAACCGGGCCAGCAGCGACTTGCCGGGCGCACCGAGTCGACGGGCGAGCACCAAGGCGGACTCGACGAGGGTCGGTGTCGCGACCCCCGGCGCCTCGCCGTCGGTGATCCGCTCGATCAGTCGCGGCCACTCCGGCTCCCGGAACAGGATGGCCAGGATGGCCGAGCTATCGATGATCATACGCCCTCCGGACCGTAGCCCAGGATCTGTTCGCGCTCGGCCTTGGACGGCGCCCGGCCGAGCATCTCCGGCGGGACCTGGGGCCAGGCCTCGTCGGTCAGGAACCTCTTCAGGCGCTCGGCCCGGTCGGTCGCGGACCGCGCGGCGAGCAGCCGCTCCCGGCGCTCGCGCAGCGCGACGTTGATCGCCCGGGTCTTCGTCTCCCCCGTGAGCGTCGCCACCTCAGTCGCCAACCTCTCTGTCTCCGGATCCTTGATGTTCAGCGCCATGGTGTAAAGGTACCATCGATGGTAGACATACACCATCCCAGCTACCCGGATGGACGCCCCGCGTGATGCTTCGGTGAGCGTCGACGTCGACGACGGCGGCGCCGGATCGCCGCGTCCACGCCCTCGGGCCAGCCGTCCAGCGCGGTGGGTGGCAGGCCGTGCGCGATGGCCTCCTGGAGAAGCTGCGCCATCCGGTAGCGCGGATCTACCTCCAGAGCTCGATTGAGGGCCAGCCGGGCAATGCCGCCATCACCGCTGCGCCAGGCGGCGAACGCGAACAGGCTCGCCGGCGCCGGAACGAGGTCGGGTTCGGCCCGGTGCAGAACCTCCTGCCACAGGGCGCGATGGTGATACAGACCCGGACCCGAGCCTCGGATCAGGCTCCAGGCGATGTCCCGGATCGCGGTCGACTGCAGCAACACCGACAACCAGGCCGCCTCCGCGTCGGTGGGCGGGATGCCGTGCAGCTGGCGGTCCAGCGCCTCGGCGATGGCCAGGTTGCCGGCGTTGAGCAACGCCGCCTCGGCCTGGTCGTCGTCCTCCGCCTCGGCCAGCAGCGTGAGGAGCCGCTCGTGGGCCACCGCAGTGGCCCGACGCATCGCCTCCCGGGCCGCTCCGCTCACCGGCCGGACCTGGGCCTCGTACTCCGCGCGGTCGCGCCGGGCAACCCGACCGGCGAGCGTCCAGGCGACCGCGACCTCGCTGGTGGAGGGGTCGTACGGCGTGCCCTGCGGCGGGCAGCAGCGCTGATTGGTGCAGACGTACGACCAGTACCGCTGCCCATCGGCCCGCAGCGCATCGACCACCTTCGCCCCCTCCCGGTCGAAGGCGGCGCGGAGCGCCTCGATCATCGGCGTCACCCGCTCCTCGTCGCCGTAGCCGACGAGGATGACGTGACGGCATCCCTGCCGGAGCACCACCTCGACGAGATAGGCGACGTGCTCGTCGACCGGTGCCTCCCCCGCCGCCGGCAGGTCGTCGCGGGCCGCGAAGGTGACCCGGCTCCCGGTCAGCCCGAGGACGACGATGCTGTCGCTCGGGTGGTAGCCCACCAGGAACGGGATCGTGGCCAGGACGTCGCTCGGTGCGTCCAGGCGCACCCGTGGTTGTGTCCCCCGTGGCACTGTCATGGCTGCCAGGGTGCGCCCGCCGGAACCCGGGCGGTAGATGGGTGGGCAAACCTGTGGATAACTCGGGTGGCTGTGGACAACGGCGGGATTTCCGGGATCAGGCCCAACAGATCACTTATTGGGCGGCCCGGCGGGCTCACTGTGCCCAGAAGGTGACCTTCTGGACACGTCGGCGGTGTAGTCCTTCCGCGTCGGTCGCGAGAGGATTGCCCCATGCCCGTCGTCCGCTACTTCGCCTCCGCCCGGGCCGCGGCGGGCGTGAGCGAGGAGGTCGTGTCCGCCGCCACCCTCGACGAACTGCGCGCCACCCTCGCCGCGACCCACGGGGAGCGGTTGGCGGCGGTGCTCCGCGTGGCGAGTTTCCTCGTCAACGGGGTGGCCTGGCGCGATCCGGTTGCCCCGCTGCCGCGCGACGGCACGGTCGACGTGCTGCCTCCCTTCGCCGGCGGCTAGACCTGCGGCCCGCCCGCAAGGTCGCCTCCTGAGCACCCGGCGTAGCGTCAGCCGCCGATGGCCGACATGGGGCGGACGGGTTGGAGGAACGTCGGGTCATCGATGCCGTGCCCGGCGCGTTTGGCCCACATCGCGCCCCGCCAGGCCTCGGCGATCGTCTCGTCGTCGGCCCCCGACCGCAGCAGGCCGCGCAGGTCGGTCTCCTCCTGCGCGAACAGGCAGTTGCGCACCTGGCCGTCCGCGGTGAGCCGGGTACGGTCGCAGGCCCCGCAGAACGGTTGGGTCACGCTCGCGATGACCCCGACCCGGGCCGGCCGACCATCCGATGTGGAGTGTCCCTGGACGAGCCACGTCTCGGCCGGGGCGGCGCCCCGGTGCCGCGGGTCGGGCTCCAATGTGTACACCGCGCGCAGCTGGGCCAGGATCTCGTCGGCCGTGACCATCGCGTCGCGCCGCCAGGCATGCTGGGCATCCAGCGGCATCTGTTCGATGAACCGCAGCTCGTACCCGTGCCTCAGCGCGAAGTCCAGCAACTCCGGGGCCTCGTCGTCGTTGACCCCCCGCATCAGGACGGCGTTGAGCTTCACCGGGCGCAGGCCGGCTGCGTCCGCGGCGTGCAACCCGGCCAGCACGGCGTCGAGCCGGTCGCGGCGCGCCAGGGCGACGAAGCGGTCCGGGCGGAGGGTGTCGAGGGAGACGTTGACCCGGTCCAGGCCGGCCGCGCGCAGGGCCGGGGCGAGCCGGTCCAGCCCGATGCCGTTGGTGGTCAACGACAGCTGGGGACGGGGCTCGAGCCGGGCGACCCGGGTGACGATGTCGACCAGGCCCGGCCGCAGCAGAGGCTCACCTCCGGTGAACCGGATCTCGGTCACCCCCAGCCGCGTGACCGCGATGCCGATCAGCCGCACCACCTCGTCGTCGGTGAGCACCGACTCCTTGGGCAGCCAGACCAGCCCCTCGGCCGGCATGCAGTATCCACAGCGGAGGTTGCATCGGTCGGTCAGCGAGACCCGGAGATCCGTTGCCACCCGGCCGAACCGGTCCACCAGACCGGGTACCGGAGGCCGGTCGGACTTCTCATCGCCGGGGGCGGTCACCGCAGGCTGCGCCATCCGTCGACACTAACTCCGACCTCGGACGGCCCCAAGGGCGCCGATCTCGGCAGCCCGGGCGCCGCCGATCTCGGCGGCCCCATGTGTCCTCGGGCGGCCCGGGACCGGTTACGACAGGGCGGCCACGGCCGCCATCACCGACCCCCGGTAACTGGCGCCGAAGAGCGCGGCGTGCACCAGCAACAGGTGCAGTTGGTGCAGCGGGATGCGCTCCCGCCAGCCGTCGGGCAGCGGCCACGCCTCGGTGTAGGCGGCGAGGATCCGGTCCAGGTACGGCGCCCCACCGAAGAGGGCCAGCTGGGCGAGGTCAGTCTCCCGATGTCCCCCGTGCGCGGCGGGGTCGATGAGCCACGCCCGCCCGTCGGCGGCCCACAGCACGTTGCCTGGCCAGAGGTCACCGTGCAGCCGAGCCGGCGGCTCGGGCGGCGGCGCCAGGTCCGGGACGCGGTCCAGCAGTGACCGTACGGCCGCCACATCCCTCGTCGACAAGGCCTGCCGCCGCGCCGCGAGGTCCAGGTACGGCTCCAGCCGGCGGGTGACGAACCACTCCGCCCAGCCCTGCTCGGCCGGGGTGAGGGTGTTGTCCTGCGGCAGCGAACCGATGAAGCCCGGCCAGGGCGCCCCGAAGGCCTCGGCGCCCGCCCGATGGGTCGCGGCCAGCTCGCGCCCGAACCGCTCGGCCGCGCCGGGGCTCGGCTCGCCCGGCTCGATCCAGGCCAGGGCGAGCAGGTCCGGCAGCACGACGATGACCTCCGGCACCGGCGCCCCGCCAGCCGCCGTGGCCTGTCCGAGCCAGCGCATCCCGGCCGCCTCGGTCTCGAAGAAGCTCTCCGGGGCGCGGTCCCCGTCATCGCGCGGGTCGGACCGGCCGTACGACTTGGCGAACAGGGAGGCCCCGTCCTCCAGGGTGAGCCGCCGGGCCTGGCAGATCGATCCGCCACCGACCGGCGTCTCCCGGATTCGCTGGTGGAACAGGTAGGTGGGCAGCCGGTCAGGACGGGCGCGCAGCTCGTTGAGGTCCACGGATCGTTCCCCCGGTCGCGACGGTCGGCATCCAGCCTGCCATGCCGGCGGGACGCGATCGCAACCACCGGCGCCCGGGCGCGGCCCCGCCGCCGGGCCGACCAGAAAGTCACTTTCAGGGCACTCGACCCGCGCCGGCCTGCCCAGAAAGTGACTTTCAGGGCTGGTGGGTGGGGGCAGGGACACACCTTGGGGG
>JADGGF010000712.1 GCA_019690055.1 Micromonosporaceae bacterium | reverse complement strand
GCGGGAGCACGCCAGCCACGACAGCAGTGAGCAGGCTGTCCTGGGTGGCCTGCCCGATGCCCCAGAGCACCATGCCGACGACCGCGAGGCCAACGGGAAGAAGGAACACGAACGGCGAGAACGCGGCGGCGGCCACCACGGCCATGAGGACGACACCGAGGCCGACGCGGTCGTAGAGCCGGCCGAGGCCTAGACTGCCCAGCGCGCCAACGCTCGCGCCCAATGCCAGAAAAAGCGGCACGCTGTCGCGCGGCGTCCCGCTCTGCAACAAATGGAAAGAGATCAGCTCGAAGTTCATCACGCCCGCCGCGAAGCAGGCGCCTGCCGCGAGGTAGAGCCAGTACGACCGGTGAAATCGCTCGGCGTTTCCCGTCGGCTGCTTCTGTTGCTGTTCGAAGGATTCGGGCTCGGGAAAGCGTATGCGCGCGATCGTCAATGTGATCAGCGCCAGCACGGCCGGAATGACGAGCAGTGCGTACGTCGGCCGGAAGGCGTTCGTGAGCAGGAGGACTCCGGCGACGATCAGCGGACCGAGGGCGCGCCCGGTGTTGTCCAGCGCCGTGTTCACCCCATATACCCACCCCTTGCCGTACCGCCGGGTGGTGTAGGACAACATCGCCTGAACGAGGGGCTTGCGTACCCCGCGCCCGATGCCCTGGACAACGATCAGTGCGGCGGCGATCTGCCAGTGGCCGGCCAGTGCCAGCGCCGGCACGGCCAGCAGGTTGACGCAGTAGCCGACGAAGACCAACGGCCAGCGTCGGCGTATCCGGTCGGCGAAGTACCCGGACACCCCGCGGGTGAGGTAGTTGAGGAACTCGCTGGACCCACCAACCGCGCTGATCACAGCGGCGCTGGCGCCGAACGACGCGAGAAAGATGCCGTTCATGCCGGCACCGCCGGAGTAGACGGTGTCGCCGAAAAGGTCGACCAGTCCCATGAGGAGGACGAACCGGAAGGCCATCGATCCTGGCGCACCAGCGGCCTTCTTCACGAGGCGCCCCTTACCTACGACAACGGCCCTGGCTGCTGTCCGGCTAGGCATCGCGTGAGCTCGGCAGGCGGGCAGAGTGGATCGCCCGGCAGCGCCCGGGGTTGGATCCCTATATCGAAAGGATCGCCACGAGACGGACTGACTTCGGCAACCACCCGTAGTCTAGGCGGGCAGCCAGCCATGGTGAGCGAAATCGACGAAACCCGATTCCGGTTCGCGCCTGCTGGACGATCGGCGATGGTGCGAGCAAAATCGAGTCTGGGCCTGCCAACTCCGCCACGCACGCGCAAACCCCACGTGCTCCGCGGTCAAGGTCCGGGCGGCATCGATCAACAGCTCGCGTCACGGGTGCTGCCGTCGCGGTCGGGACGCCCATCTGCGATGCTGGGCGCATGACGGCCTGGCGGGATGTGGAGCAGGCGGATCAGGAGTTCGCGCGGCGCGTACGGATCGTGTCGTTTCCAGAGGCGGCCACTCCGGCCGACTTGCGGGTGCAGGTGCGAGCCATCCAGGAGGAGGCCTGGCCGTCGGAGTCTGTCTCGGATGCACCCGTTGATGCGCCCACCCACGATCCTGCGCTGCAGCCGCTGTCGATGGTGCTCGTGGACGAGGGCGTTGTCCTGGCCGCGCTGGACATCCTCTTCAAAGAGATCGTCCACGTCGGCCAGCGTTTCTCGGTCGGTGGGCTGAGCACGGTGGTGACGCGTAAGCAGGTGCGTGGTCGGGGGTATGGCCGGCGGTTGGTGACCGCGGCGCGGGAGGAGATGATCGCGCGGGGTCTGGACCTGGGCCTGTTCACGTGCGACCGTCCCCTGCAGGCGTTCTATGAGAGCGCCGGTTGGCGGGTGCTTCCGGGAGCCGTGCTCATCGGAGGAACACCCCAGGCTCCCTTCCCCAGCGATCAGCCCGGCTTCGACAAGGTGACGATGGCGGACTTCTTCTCGGCCGCGGGCCGTCAGGCCCAGGCCTCGTTCCACCACTCCCGCATCGAGCTCTATCCAGGGCAGATTGACAAGCTCTGGTGAAGGCCACCAGC
>JADGGF010000056.1 GCA_019690055.1 Micromonosporaceae bacterium | reverse complement strand
CCCCCACCCGTGCCGCCCGGACCGGCGCCACCCGGGCCGGCGGCTGCCGGCTCGTCCCGGCGGAAGACAGCGTCCATGCGTCCGCGCACCACGACCCCCGCCACCACGGTCGCGAACGGCACCTCCACGCGCACCGGGACCCGATGGGCCCACTCGCTGGCCAGGAACGCCTGCTGCAGCTGGGCCAGCTCGGCGTCGCTGGCCGCGTTCTCGTCGCCGGCGCCGGGCAGCTCGTCGAGGTCCAGCAGCGCGCTCCCGCCGAATCGCTGCTCCAGCCAGAGGTGGAAGGCCGTGCCCCGGCGGGCGTGGACATCCGGCGCCTCGGGCAGGGGGCGGCGAATCCGGCGGGCCAGCCGCGCCGGGTCGCGGCGCAGCGCCACGAGCTGGGAGACCGACAGGTGCGGGGGCAGCGCCACGTCGATGACCGCGCCCTGCCGCTGCTGGTCCCGCTCGGCGAGCAGCAGCCGCGCCTCGGTCTCCCAGGCCGCCACCTGCGCCGCGATCTCCTGATCGCTATCGGTCAGATCCACGGCCGGGTCCGGCTGGGCCATGGCCGTCCGCACCAGGGCCGCGCCCTCCTCGACCGCGGCCCGGCGGTCCCCGATCGGGTCGTCCGGCCACACCGCGCTGACCTCCTGGGCGAGCGTCGGGTTCGTCTCCTCCGGGGTCACCGGCGGGACCCAGACGAGCACGTCACCGGCGCCTTCCCGGCAAGCGGCGGCGATCTCCTCCAGGAAGATCGACGGCTCGCGGGGCTTGGTGAGACCGTCGCCCCAGCGGTACCCGGAGCACAGCAGCAGGTGGCGCGGGCGGGTGACGGCCACGTACGCCAGCCGCCGCTCCTCCCGCTGCGCGTGGTCCCGCCACGCTTGATCGAACTCGGTCACAGCCGCCTGCAGGCCGCGGGCGTCGGTCGCCGCCTCGAGCCGGAACGCCGGCAGTCCGGCCGCGTCGCCGCGCAGCGGGAACGGCAGCACACCGACGCCCTTGAGCCAGTGGTCGCTGCCCTGCGGCTTGGCCGGGAAGGCATCGGTGCAGAGTCCGGTCACCGCCACGACGTCCCACTCGAGGCCCTTCGCCGCGTGCACGGTCAGGATCTGCACGGCCCCGTCGAGCACCTCGACATCGCCCGGGGTCAGCCCGCGCTCCTCCTCTTCGGCGGCGGCGAGGTAGGCGAGGAACGCCGACAGGGTGCCGCCCTCGGACTCGGCGGCGAATCGGGCCGCCACGTCACCCAGCGCGTCCAGATGAGCCCGGGCCAGGCCGGCCGACGCGCCGGGCCGCGCGGCCACCTCGACATCGAGGCCGATCGTCTGGGCCACGTCGGCGACCAGGTCCGGCAGCGACTGGTCCAGCCGAGAGCGCAGCTCGCGCAGCTCGTCGCGGAGCAGGCCCAGCCGGCGGTAGCCCTCCGGGGAGTACGCCGCCGGCTCGCCCAGGTCGTCAAGCGCCTCGGCCAGCACCGCGTCGTCCAGCCGCTCGCCGCCGAGGTCGGGCTCCTCGACGGGGCCGAGGCCCGGGATGGTCAGCTGGGCGCCCGGGCCGGGGTCAGGGCGCCGGGCCTGCGCCAGCACCCGCGCTCGCCGGTACAGCGCCACGATGTCCCGCGGCCCCAGCCGCCACCGCGCGCCGGTGAGCAGGCGCAGCAACGACGCCCCGGCGGTCGGGTCGGCGAGCACTTGCAGGGTGCTGACCACGTCCCGCACCTCGGGCGTGTCGAGCAGGCCGCCGAGGCCCACCACCTCGACCGGCAGCCCGCGCTCGCGCAGCGCGCGCTCCAAGGGGGGAATCTGGGACCGGGCCCGCACCAGCACCGCGGTCGTCGGCGTGCCGCCGTGCTCGGCCCCCCAGGCCTGCCAGGCGGCGTCGACCTGGTCGGCCACCCACTCCGCTTCGTCCAGATAGGACATCGTGTAGGCGCAGCGGACCAGCGGCTCGGCGAACCGAGGCCGGTACCCGGGCGCGGGGCGCAGCGGCATCACCGGCGGGGACGACCCGTGGCGCAGCTGTTCCGAGATGCGGTTGGCCACGGCCAGGATCTGCGGCGCGTTGCGCCAGCTGATCGACAGCGACCGGTGGTCGGCCGGCTCGCCATCGACCCGGGTGAACAGGTGCGGGAAGCGTTCCAGGGTGCCGGCGCTCGCACCCCGCCACCCATAGATCGACTGACATGGGTCACCGACCGCCACGACGGGGTGGCCGTCACCGAAGAGCGCGCGCAGCAACTCCGACTGCGCGTGCGACGTGTCCTGGTACTCATCGAGCAGCACCACCCGGAACCGGTCCCGCTCCGCCTCGCCGACCTCCGGGTGGTCCCGGGCCACCGTCGCGGCCCGGGCGAGCTGGTCGCCGAAGTCCATCGCCTCGGCCAGCCGCTTGCGCTGGGCGTACTCCCGGACCAACGGCAGCAGCGCCAACCGCCCCTGCTGCCGGTCGAGCACGTCCTTGACGGGCCGCGGCGGCTTGCCCGCGCTCACCCCCTCGATGCGCGCGACCAGGCCGAGCGTGAACTTCTCGATGTCGTCGGGGTCGCGCAGGTGCTCGGCCAGCTCACCGGCCAGCGCGAGCACCGCGGCCGTGGCGGTGGCCTGGCCCAGCGGGAACTCGCGCATGGCCGGGCTGTCGTGCTGGCGCACCACCACGTCGGCGATCTGCCAGCAGGCGGCCTCGGTGAGCAGCCGCACCGTCGGTTCGAAGCCGGACCGCATGCCGTGCTCGCGCACGATCCGGGCCGCGAACGAGTGGTAGGTGGCGACGGTGGCCTCGCCGTGCAGCTGGTCGTCGTGACCCACCAGGCGGCGAATGCGGCCGAGGTAGAGCCGGATCCGGTGGGCGAGCTCGCCGGCCGCCTTGCGGGTGAAGGTCAGGCCGAGCACCTGGTCGGCGCGCACGTACGCGTTGGCGACCAGCCAGGCCACCCGCAGCGCCATAAGCTCGGTCTTGCCCGAGCCCGCGCCCGCAACGACCAGCAACGGCTCGTCGGGCGGCGCGCTGATCACCGCGAGCTGCTCGCCGCTGAAGTGGTACTTCAGCCGCAGCTCGCCCTGGAGCTCCTCGGGGGAATAGCGCGGACCCGGCAAGGCCGAGGTGAGTCGCTGGGCTCCCGCAGCGGCGGTCATCGGGCCTCCCTTCCGAGCCGCGGCCCCCGTCCGGCGCGGCCGCGGAGCGGGTCGCGGATCATGACGGCACCTGCCGGCCCTTGCCGGACAGCGGGCACGAGGTCCGCACCGCGCAGTAGGGGCACGAGTCGTTCATGACCGCGCGGAACGTCGCGGCGGCCATGGTCGCGGCGGCGCGGCGCACCAGCGCCTCGGCCCAGCCCGGATCCTCGCTCTCCTGCAGCGGGGGCTGCGTGCGGACCGCCGGCTTGACGCTGTCGGTCCCGACCGCCACGATCTCCGCGCCGCCCGACGCCTCACCCATGCCAAACGCACCGGCCTCGACCGCGACCTGATAGGCCGCGAGCTGGGGGTGCTCCGCGACCTCGGCCTCGCTCGGGGCGCTGGCGCCGGTCTTGAGATCCACGACGACCAGCCGGCCCTTGGCATCGCGCTCCAGCCGGTCCACCCGTCCCCTGATCTGGACCGCGCGGCCGGCCGACGTCTCGGTGGGTGGCAGGCGGACGTCGAAGTCCCGCTCGACCGCGACCTGCTCGCGGGGGTTCTCGGCCAGCCAGGTCAACAGCTTGTCGACCATGCGCTCGGCCCGGCGGCGCTCCTTGCCCCGCAGCCAGCGCGCCTCCACCTCGATGAGGTCGAACCTTTCGTCCACATAGGACCTTACGGCCGAGGCCATCTCGCGCACGCTCGCCTCGGCGACCAGCATCGCGGCGCTGTGCACGAGGTTGCCAATGGTCTGCTTGGCGGTCGGCGGGTTGCTGCCACCGTGCCGCTCCAGCAGCCACCGCAGGCCACAGCGCAGCGAACTGTCCACTGTGGATGGAGACACCCGGACGAGCTCCCCCTCGGCGACCAGCGGTCGGTCGTCCGACAGCGGACGCACGCCCCACCATTCGTCGGGATCGGCCCCCGGCACCTTGGCCGCGGCCAACCGGGCCAGTTGCGCGGCGGCGGCTCGCCGTAACGGCTCAGGGCGCTCGGGGTCGGTCACGACGGTCCGCAGCTCGGCGACCAGAGCCGGCAGCGTGATCGGTCGGCGCAGCACCCCGGCCGGCACGCCGGCCGCGTCCGCCGGCTCGGGCTCGTCGTGGACGACGCCGGGCGGGTCCGCCGCGGTCACGGAGTCCGCCGACCGTACGTCCGCCGACCGTACGGTCGCATCCTCCGGCGCCTCCGGTTGGTCGGTCGGCACGTCGGGCTGTGCCCGGACGGCGGTGACCAGCTCGCCGAGAAACCGGCTCGGTTGCTCGTCGCCGCCCGCTCCGGTGCCGCTGGGGTCGACCGCCGTCACGATGAGGCGGCGGCGGGCCCGGGTCACCGCCACGTAGAAGAGCCGACGCTCCTCGTCGAGCAGGGCCGCGACCTGCGCCGCCGCACTGGCCCGGCCCTCGGGCAGCGCGCGCTGCGCGACCACGTCGACGAGCCGCTCGGAGCCGAGCACGCTGCCTCGCAGGCGCAGGTCGGGCCAGACGCCCTCCTGCACGCCGGCGACCACGACCAGGTCCCACTCCAGGCCTTTCGCGGCGTGGGCGGTGAGCAGGCGCACCGCCTCGCCCCGGTCGGCCGTGGCGGCCAGGGTGTCGGTCGGCAACTGTTGCTCGGCCAGGTAATCCAGGAACACCTCGATGCGGGCACCGGGCAGCCGGTCGGTG
This sequence comes from Micromonosporaceae bacterium, assembly GCA_019690055.1. Taxonomy (GTDB): domain Bacteria; phylum Actinomycetota; class Actinomycetes; order Mycobacteriales; family Micromonosporaceae; genus DATBGZ01. The sequence goes on along the minus strand of JADGGF010000056.1, from coordinate 9,245 downwards.
AACCGCGCCGCGGCGTCGAAGAGCACCAGCATCGCGTCGAGATCCCGATCGGCGGTGGCCCCGCGCCGACCACCCCGCGCGGACAGTGCGGCCCACCGCTGAGCCAGGCCGCTGGCCTTCCAGACCTCCCACAGCACGTCCTCGGCGGTGGCACCCAGCCGGGCCGCGGCGGTGCGGGCGGTGGCGAGCAGGGTGGCGATGGCCCGGGCCGGCTTCACCCAGCGTTGGTCCACAAGGGACAACAGGGCCGGCTGCCGCAGCGCCTCGACCAGCAGCTCACCCGACGGGCGGGACGGATCGATGGCCCGCAGCGTCTGGCGCAGCCGCCGCTCGCCGAACGGATCCGCGCCGCCGAACGGGGAGTGCAGCAGGTCCACGGCAGTGCCTTCGTCCAAAGGGGACAAACCCAGTGCGCAGCGGATCAGGGTGAGCAGCGGGGCGACCGCGGGCTGGGTGGCGAGCGCGGTGTCCTCGGCCCCGGTCACCACCGGCACCCCGGCCTGGGTGAGCGCGCGGCGCAGCGCCGCGTGGTGCTGGCGCAGCGACCGGACCACCACGGCCATGCGCGACCAGGCAATGCCCTCGTGCAGGTGGGCCTCGCGCAGCCGGTGGGCGATGTAGGTCGACTCGCTCGTCGCGGACCGCAGCGTGCAGACGTCGACCGGCATCGCACCGGACCCGACCGCCGCCGGCCCGAGCGGCGCCGTGGGATCAACTGGCACCGTGGGCTCGGGTGGCGCCGTGGGCTCGTCGACGACCGCGCTGGTCAGCGTGCGATGGGCCGACGGCCCCCGCAACCGGGCCGCCACCCGCCGGCTCACCGTGAGCAGCTCCGGCGTGGACCGGTACGAGGTGCGCAGGGTGACCTGGGGGGCCGCGTCGCCTGACGGGGTGCGGAACCGCTGGGTGAAGTCCCGCACCCCGGTCGGGTCGCCGCCCCGGAAGGCGAACGTGGCCGAGTCGGGGTCGGCGAACCCCACGATGTGCGTGCCGCCGCCGGCGACCAGCTCCAGCAGGTCGATCTGGGCCGGGTCGGTGTCGGCGAGCTCATCGACGTAGATGTATCGACAGCGGGCCCGCTCGGCGGCGAGCAGCTCGGGGTCCTCCTGCAGCAGCGCGGTCGCCGCCCGCACCAGCTCGGCCTGGTCGTACGCGACGGTGCCGCGCGTGCTCGCGTCGCGCAGGGCGAGCACGTTGCGGTACTCGACGAGGAAGTCGGCCGCGGCCACCCAGTCGGGCCGGTTGTGCTCCCGGCCGAGCTCGGCCAGCCGCCGGGGCCCGATGCCCCGCTCGGCCGCGCGGAGCAGCAGGTCGCGCAACTGGGCGGCGAAGGCCCGCGTCGGGACGGCCTTGCGCAGGCCCGCCGGCCACCGCTGCGCCGCGTCGGGCGCGCTCAGCATCTCCCGGATCAGCGCGTCCTGCTCCGCCCCGGTGAGCAGCCGCGGCGCCGGCTCGCCGCGCTGGGCGGCCGCCAGGCGCAGCAGACCGAACGCGTACGCCGGAAACGTCCGCACCACCGGCTCGGTCATCGCCCTGGTCCGGCCCGCCGCCGCGCCAGTGGCGGCCGATCCCAGGGACTGGGCGCCGATGCGGGCCTCGATGCGGTCACGCAGCGCGGCCGAGGCCTTCCGCCCGAAGGTCAGCACCAGGATCTGGGCGGGATCGGTTCCCTCGGCCACCCGCGCCGCCACCGCCTCGACGAGAGTGGTGGTCTTGCCGGTGCCCGGACCGCCGATGACCAGCAACGGACCGTCCCGGTGGGCCACGACGCGGCGTTGCTCGGCGTCCAGCGCGACCGCGGCGGGCCCGGCCAGGCCCGCCCGCCGGACCAACCGGTACCGGGGAGCCGGGGTCCGCGACGCCGTGCTCGTGCTCACCCCGACATGCAACCACGCTCGGCCGACAATCTCCGGCAACGCCGCACGCGATGTTCAGCGCCCGGTCAGCGTCTGGGGGTGCCCGGTCAGCGGCGGACGGGGTCCCGGTCGCCAGCCGGCCGGATCGTCCGGTCGGCCGCCGACCGCCGCGGGCGCAGCGTCGGACCCGCATCCGGTCAGACGCGGTAGCCCATAGCGCTAAGAATTTGAATTTGCTCCGTCAGATCCTTGGTCTGCGCCGCGACCAGCTGGTTGAGCAGCCGGTTGATCCGGGCGACCCGCGGAATGCCCTCCAGCACGTTGCCCTCACCGAGATCGATGGTGCCCGAACCCATCAGCTTGTCCATCAGGGTGCGGTGCACCGTCGTCCGGGCCACCCGGACCAGATCGACCTGCCGTTCCGACGAGTTGGTCAGCCCTTCCCGAAATATCACCCGGCGGGTCGTGATCCCGTACGACTTGGCGTACCACCAGGCCAACGGCGGCGCGGCGTAACGGGCCCACACGACAAGACCCGCGATCAGGAACAGAACGAGGACGACTTTGCCCCAGGTGTACTCGAAAATCGTCACCAGCAGCACCATCGGCGCCAGCAGCAAAAGCGCCGAGATGACGATGGGAATTGCGACGACGCGCCAATGTTGCCGCAGGACCTTCACGAGTCGTTCATCCTCGACCAGGGAACGCTTGTAAGAGCGCTTGGACATCACGCCACCTCCGCCCCGGGGCCGCACGTCGCGATCAAGGAATCGACCGACGACACCACCAACGATACGGTGGCCCGTCGAGGTGGCCAAGATGATTTCCGACGCCGGCGACAACTCTCAGCGTCGCGTCAAGATTTTATCCTCATCACCACTGGCGGACCTGTTTTACCATGGCCCCACGCGCGTCGGCACGGAACTTCTCCGGCCTTTTCCAGGATGGCGACGTTAGGGGGCGACCAATGAGCGAATTGATCGCAGATTCCGCTCCGGCGAGCTACGCGGAATTGATCGTGTCGACGTCATTGTGGCTGCCGGTGGGGCGAGCCAACTTCTACAGCACGACGGCCAACAGCTGGCTCGTCCTGCCGCCGGACCCCACCGGAGTCGTGCCCGCTCGTTCCCGCATGCTCACCGACCCCGCGTACGTGCCCCGCCTGCAGGTGTCGGTCCTGCGCCGGCTGCTCGAGGTGCTGCCCCTGTCGTTCGGTTACGAACCCGAGGCGGCCTGCGTGATGAACCAGGAGGTCGACGACCTGTTGCGGCCGGTGGCGGTGACGCTGACCCTGCGCCCGAAGCCGGCCGATTCGCTGCCGGAGGGGCCGGAGCGCTGGGCCAACGAGGCACTGGCCCGCGTCGGGGTCAGCCAGGTCACGCTGCACGTCGACGAGCATGGCTCCTACACCTTTACCGCTCACGCCGCAGCCGGTCGCAAGGACGAGGTGACCGAGGCGTTGCTGACCCACATCACGAAGGTCTTCGGCGGCGCCTACTCCCTCGATCGGCGCAGCGACCACGCCCGCGCCGGCGGCGCTGACGTGGGCGGCCTGGCCCTGCGTCGATACAACGGGATCGACGGCGAGGCCCCGGCCCAGGGGCGACCCCGCGGCATCCTGACGTTCTTCCAGCTCAACGTCCTGGTCGAGGGCCTGTTCAACCAGTCGCTGTCGCCAGCGGTCTTCTTCGAGCACAACGACTTCCTGGCCACGTTCGTGGAGCAGACCCGGCGCGACCTGCCCGGCGCCCTGAGCCTGATCGAAGAGATGCGCCAGGTGATCGGGCTGCTCGCCGTCAAGGACGTCGACGCCGGCCGGCCCGACGGCCAGGTCATCGTGCTGCGTCGATTCCTCGACGTGACCTCCCGCGAGGTCCTCCAGCGGATCAAGTGGTCGGTGGAGAGCGTGCGGCGCAGCCTGCTCGACGAGTCGGTGACCATGCTGCACCGGCAGACCGACCTGGTGCAGCTCGACATGTCCGCCCTTGACCAGGAGCGCACCCCGGAGCTGGCGGTGGGCGCGAGCGAATCCCAGCTGCGTGGGTACGTCATGCTCGTCGCGGCGAAGCTGCCCCTCGTGCGCAACGTGTACGAGTTCGCGGCGCTGGCCAAGGACCACCTCGAGGCTCTCGCGCACGGTCGCGACACGACCGCGTTGACCAGCCGGGCCGCGGTTGGCACCAGCTCGGCGCTGACTCGCGATGTCGCGCGTCTGGGCATCCAGTTGGAGCACTGGCAGGCCCTGCTGCGGGGACTGCGGAACAACGTCCGTGGTCTGGAGAATGCGATCGAGCACGCCTGGCGCGAGAACCTGCTGTACGAGCAGCAGCAGGTCCGCCGCGAGCAGGAGGCGGTCGCCGAGATCGAACGCAGTCGGGCCGGCCGGCCGGTGTCGGAGCGGGCAAGCAAGACTGTCTACAACTTCCTCATGCTGGTGTTCACCGCGGCGGCGGTGCTCCTCACCATCAAGACAGGTAATATTCTCGATATCAACAACCCCGAGACCGACTGGTGGGCCACGGCCGTGTCCCTGTGGCCGATCGCCGCGGTCGCCGTGGTCTTCTACCTGGTGGTGCCGCTCTTCGGGACCCTGCGACGGGTCTCGCGCGACAGGTCCGGGCACAGCGACAGCTACCCGTACGAGTTCACGTTCCGCCTCCAGGAGACCGCCGACGCGAACCGGGTGCGCGCCTTCCTCAGCCACACGGGTCGCCGGCGGCTGACCGACTCGATGCTGCCCCGGCTGACGCTGAACAACCGGGGCGGTGGCCGCATCGAACGGGTCTCCGGCGACCGCGCGTTGGTGAAGATCCACTCGATCGCCACCTTCCGGGTCGGCTTCGGCCGGTACGCCCGGTTCGAGATCGTCAATGAGATTCTCGCCCACCGCGTCTCCAACCAGCCCCGGTACGCCATCGTCCAATGCCGACTCTTCGGCGACTCGCCCAAGCCGCTCAAGCCGGAGACGGTGTACGAGCTGGTCGGGGTGGTCCTGCATGAGATGGGCGTCAATCTGACCACGAGCGACCCGACCACCGGCGACAAGACGGGCATCGAGGTGGCCAAGGTGCTCGAGCTCGTCGGACCGCTGTTCGCCGACGAGGCGGTGCGGGCCCGGATCGACAACCGCAGCGCGCGCACCGCCGGCGCTACGATGCCGGCGTGACGTTCGAGTTGGCGACAGCGGTGGCCGCGCTGCGGCGCACACCCGACGTGACCGAGGCGATGCTCGCGCCGCTCGGTGAGGCGTGGGCCTGGCACCGGCCGGCACCGAATGAGTGGTCGGCGGCCGAGGTGCTCGGCCACTTCATCCACGGGGAGCGGACGGACTGGATCCCCCGGGCCCGGATCATCCTCGACCACGGGCCGGCGCGCCCGTTCGATCCGTTCGATCGCGAGGGGTCGGTCGCGGCCGCCACGGGCCGCACCGCCCGGGAATTGCTCGACACGTTCCGGTCCCTCCGGCAGGAGAATCTCGAGACGCTGCTGTCCTGGCAGCTCACGGACGGCGACCTCGACCGCACGGGCCGGCACCCCGCCTTCGGGGAGGTGACGCTGCGCCAGTTGCTGGCGACCTGGGTGACCCACGACCACGTGCACCTGGCGCAGTTGAGCCAGGCGGTGGCGACCGCCTGGGCCGGCGAGGTCGGCCCCTGGCGCGCGTACCTCTGGGAGGACGGTCAGTAGGCGCGTCAGCCGTAGGTGGGGCGCTGGAGGAGGCGGAGGAAGGCGCTGAAGAGCGCTTCGCGCACGGCAGGCGCGGCGGCCTCGACCAGCGTGTTGATGGCGGCGCGCCGCGCGGGCAGCGGCGCGCTCGTCCCGCCGGCCAGCGAGAAGCCCAGGCCGCCGGCGAGCGCGGCGACCGTGTCGAGGGTGAGCTGGTCCGGGGTCAGGGCCGCCGCGACCGCCAGCAACGATTCATCGACATTGGTCGGACCCAGCGAGCGGGCCGCCGCCACCGCCGCGGACAGGTCGGGGCCGAACGAGGCCACCTGCGGCGCGACGGCGGCGGTGACGGTCAGGTGAATGGATCGGGGCAGGCCCTCCGGCGCCACGGCGCTTCCGGGCGGGCAGGCGAGCTGCGGCTGGGTGTGCCATCCGCGCTCGGCGAGCTCGTCGGCGAGCACGAAGAGGTCCAGCCCGGGATCGACCGAGGTAAACGCGACGACCGTCGACTCGGGCTCGGCGACCAGCCGCAGACCATCGATGGTCGAGACGGCCGCAGCCAGGGACCGTACGGCCTCCCATGTGGACGATGCCAGGCGCAGGTACCCGTCGTCGCCGAGCCGGCGCAGCGTGGCGTACGCCGCGGCGATCGGCCCGCCCGACCGGGTCGAGGCGATGGTCGGGTTGACCATGGTGTAGCCGGGCCAGTCGGCGTAGGCGAAGTACTGGGCCGCCCGCAGCTCGTCTGAGCGGTGCAGCAGCACCGACACCCCCTTAGGGGCGTATGCATATTTGTGCAGATCTACAGAGATCGAGGTGACCCCCGGCACCGAGAAGTCGAAGGGCGGCACGGCGACGCCGAGGCGACGCAGGTACGGCAGCGTCCAGCCGCCGAAGCAAGCATCCACGTGACAGCGGACGCCGCGCTCCGCCGCCACCTCGGCGATCTCGGCGACCGGGTCGACCAGACCGTACGGATAGGCCGGCGCGGAGCACGCGACCAGCACCGTGTTCGCGGTGATCGCGTCCGCGATGGCCGATACGGCGGGTCGCAGCGTCGCGGGCGAGACGGGGACCACCACGGGCCGTACGCCCAGGTACCGCGCGGCCTTGACGAACGACGGATGGGCGGTGCCGGGCAGGACCAGCTCGGGCGCGGCCACGCCCGCCGCGTCGCGAGCCGCCTTCACCGCCAGAATGAGCGACTCCGTTCCCCCGCTGGTGACGTTGCCGACCACCGGGGAGCCCGGCCCGCCGCCGAGCAGCGCCGACGCGGCCCCGACCAGCGCGTTCTCCATGGCCAGCAGCGACGGGAAGGCGGTCGGGTCGAGCCCGTTCACCGGGGCGCCGAGGGCGTGGGCCGCGGTGGTGAGCTCGTCCAGGTCCGCCAGGCCGGAGTCGTAGACGTAGGCGAACAGCCGTCCGCCGTGCGTCGGTTGGTCGGCGGCGCGCAGCGCCGCGATCTCCTCGAGTACCTGCGCTGCGGGGACTCCGGTCGGGGGAAGCGCCTGCATAGCCGACCACGATAAGCCCGTACGGGCGCCAGCCGCCGGACGCCGCCCAGCGCCAGCCTCACGTCCTGACGGACTCCGCGCCCGAGGGGCCAAGCTGGTCACTCGAGGGATTCCTCTGTGACCGGCGCGACCGTTCGCACGATCGGAGGATGCCCACTCATCCGTGCGCCGCGCGAATGTATCCGATCACCCTGCGCGGGCCAGGCAGATTGGCGCTGAAATTTACTTGCTGCCGGTTTTCACCCTCGGCGCTGACGTCCCTGGTGTCCAGGTGGTGTCGCGGCAGTGATAAACCCATCCCTCGCGGCCGTAGCCGTCCGCGCGTCCGTGCGCACCGCTGTGAGGAGTCCCCGTGACCGACCTGTTGTCTGACGTTGCCCTCGCGCAGCGAGCACCCGTGGCGCCCGCCCGCCGCGCGCGCACAATGCCGGTCTCGACCGACTGGTATCAGCGTGCGGTCTTCTACGAAGTGCTGGTGCAGGCGTTCTTCGACTCCAACGACGACGGGTACGGCGACCTGCGGGGACTGGCCGCGAAGCTTGACTACCTTCAGTGGCTGGGCGTGGACTGCCTGTGGTTGCCGCCATTCTATGACTCGCCTCGGCGCGACGGCGGCTACGACATCCGCGACTACTACCAGGTGGCCCCGGAGTACGGAACCATCGACGACTTTGTGGACCTGGTCGACGCCGCCCACGACCGCGGCATCCGCATCATCATCGACCTGGTCCTCAACCACACCTCGGACACCCACTTCTGGTTCCAGGAGTCCCGGCGCGACCCGACCGGCCCCTACGGTGACTACTACGTGTGGCGCGACACTGACACCGAGTACGCCGGCGTCCGCGTCATCTTCTCCGACACCGAGACGTCGAACTGGACGTTCGACCCGGTGCGCCAGCAGTTCTACTGGCACCGCTTCTACTCCCACCAGCCGGACCTCAACTACGACAACCCGGCCGTGCAGGAGGAGATGCTCAACGTCGTGCGCTACTGGCTCGACCTGGGCATCGACGGCTTTCGACTCGACGCGGTGACGTACCTGTACGAGCGGGAGGGCACGGACTGCGCCAACCTGCCGGAGACGCACGCGTACCTCAAGCGCATCCGGAAGATGATCGACACCGAGTACCCGGGCCGGATCATGCTGGCCGAGGCGAACCTCTGGCCGTCGGAGCTCGTGGACTACTTCGGCGACCCGGCCACCGGTGGGGACGAGTGCCACATGGCCTTCCACTTCCCGCTGATGCCGCGCATCTTCATGGCGGTCAAGCGTGAGTCCCGCGCCCCGATCTCGGACATCATCAAGCAGACGCCGCCCATTCCGGCCAAGTGCCAGTGGGGAACGTTCCTGCGCAACCACGACGAGCTGACCCTGGAGATGGTCACCGGCGAGGAGCGCGACTACATGCACCAGCACTACGCCGAGGACCCGCGCGGCCGGCTCAACGGCGGCATCCGGCGGCGACTGGCCCCCCTGCTCAACAGCGACCGCGGACAGATTAAGCTATTCACATCTTTATTACTATCCCTGCCGGGATCCCCGGTCCTGTACTACGGCGACGAGATCGGCATGGGCGACAACATCTGGCTACCCGACCGCGACGGCGTACGGACCCCGATGCAGTGGTCGGTGGACCGCAACGGCGGCTTCTCCCGGTGCGACCCCAGCAAGCTGTACCTGCCGGTGAACGCCGGCTGGGTCTACGGCTACCAGGCGGTCAACGTGGAGCGGCAGAGCGACCAGCCCGACTCCCTGCTGCAGTGGACCCGGCAGATGCTGGCCGTGCGCAAGCGGCACCCCGCCCTGGCCCTGGGCACGTACGAGGAACTGGAGGGCAGCAACCCCTCGGTGCTCGCCTTCCTCCGCGAGCACACCGATGAGCGGGGCGAGACCGAGACGGTCCTCTGCGTGCACAACCTGTCCCGGCACCCGCAGCCGGTGCAGCTCAACCTCGCCCGGCGGTTCCACAGCCACGTTCCCGTCGAGCTCACCGGCGGCACGAAGTTCCCGGCGATCGGCCTGCGGCCCTACCTGCTCACGCTGCCCGGCTACGGCTCGTACTGGTTCGCCATCACGCCGGCCCGCCAGCGCGCGGTGCCGACCTCGCGGCGCGCCCCCGCCGCCGAGACCCCGGCCGAGCTGCAACTGGCCTCGCGCTGACGCCCCAGATGTTGGTGTCAGGAAGGACGCCTTGTTGACGCCTGG
>JADGGF010000711.1 GCA_019690055.1 Micromonosporaceae bacterium | reverse complement strand
TGTCTCGTGGGCTGGGAGATGTGAATATGAGACCGTCTATGGCCTGGCCAGCGTGGATGCCAGCGGCCGGGTGGGCGACCGGGCCGTGGTGCGCGCCCTGGGCCGGGCGTGCGGGACCGCGGTACAGATCACCGTGGATGCGGGACGACTGGTCGCGGTCCCGGCTCCGGACGGCGCTCATCGGATCGGCGCGCAGGGGTTCGTCCGCCTGCCGGCGCGGCTGCGACGCCGGTACGGCATCGAAGCCGCCGATCGGGTGCTGCTGGTCGGCGAAGCCACGGGCGTGCTCGTGATCTATCCGCTGGCCAGCCTGGACGCACTGCCACCAGCGCCGGCCGGAGCGGACGGCGCCGGCTCGGCGGCGTTGGCGGGTGCGGCATGAGCGCCCCATCGGCGGCGAGGTCGCCAGGGCCAGGTCGCGCCGTCGCCCGAGGCTGAGCGCCACGCCGGTTGCGTTGCGGTACGGTACGGTGTAGTTTCCTTTCCGAGGACGAGGAGGTCGGCGATGGCAGGCACGGAACGCACCCCACAGGTGCGCGGCGCCGCGAGACGCGAAGAGATCATGCAGGCCGCGCTCGACGCGTTCCTCGACCGCGGTTACCTGGGCACAAGCGTCGACGAGATCGCCGCGGCCGCCCGCGCCTCGAAGCGCACCGTCTACAGCCACTTCGGCGACAAGGAGGCCCTGTTTCGCGAGGTCATTCGCAGCACCATCGCGCCCATGCAGGAGGCGCTGCAGCGCGAACTGGACACGGCGTCGCGTGACGATCCGCGGGAGTCAATCCGCTCAATCGCCCGCAGCCTGGCAACGATCATCCTGGCCCCGCAGGTCGTACGGCTGCGTCGCGTCGTCATCGCCGAGACCGACCGCTTCCCCGATCTGGCCGCCGAGTGGTACCGACTCGGCCCCGGCCAGACGGTCGAGCGGCTCGCCGCCTACCTCGGTGACCTCGACGGACTGTCCATCCCAGACTTACGCGTCGCGGCCGAGCAGTTGCTCTGGCTGGTCGTCTCGGAGCCGCTCAATCGGCTCATGTTTGCCCCGTCCGGAACCACGGTCAGCCCGGCCGAGATCGAACGCACGGCGAGCCACGCGTTCGACGCGTTCTGGCGGGCATACGGACCTGACAATGATCGAAAGAGGAGAGCATAGAAAATGTCATTTCAGGCCTACCTCGACACGATCGAGAAGAAGACCGGGCTTACGCCCCGTCAACTGCTCGATCTGGCGAAGCAGCGGGGCTTCGACGGACCCACCACGAAGGCGGGCGACGTCATCGCCTGGCTGGCCGAGGACTTCGGCCTCGGGCGGGGGCACGCGATGGCACTCGTGCACGTCATCAAGAACGGCCCGGTCGTGCCGGCCAAGCACGTAGGCTCGACCGGCTCACACCGCGACGAGTCCGACACGCTGTGGCTCGACGGTATGGCGACGAGGGCCCGGTGACAGCGCGGCTCGCCGGCGTCGTGGCCGGCCCCCTGTTCGTCGGCATCGCTCTCGCGCAAATGCTGACGCGTCCCGGCTTCGACCCGCTTCGGCACCCGGTCAGTCTGCTGGCCAACGGCGCGGGCGGCTGGATCCAAGTCGTTAACTTCATCGTCGCCGGGCTGCTCGTGCTTGCGTTCGCCGTCGCCGTACGGCGGCAGCTCGCGGCAGGCGCGGCCCGAGCCTGGGCCCCCATCCTGCTGGCCACGTGTGGGATGGGCCTGGTGGTCGGAGGCATCTTCCGCGCTGACCCCGCGCTCGGATTCCCCATCGGGACCCCCGACGAGGTTCCCACAACCATGTCGGTACCGGGGGCGATCCACGCGGCAGCACCGCCCCTGGCGTTCACGGCGCTCGTCGCCGCCATCGCCGTGCTGGCCGCACGGATGTGGCGGGACGGACAACGCACGACCGCCGTCTTCTCGTGGGTCGTCGCCGTCGTCACGTTCGCCCTGAGCCTGCCGGTGTGGCCGTCCGTTGTGACGATCTTTGTCGCGATCATTGTCGGCTTCGGGTGGCTGACCGCGTACGCGGTCGAGTTGTCACGGAG
>JADGGF010000710.1 GCA_019690055.1 Micromonosporaceae bacterium | reverse complement strand
GTGCTGCACGGGGTCGGAGTGCCCGTGACCTTCGCGGCCACCCTCGCCGCCACCCGCCGGCACGGCTGATCGCCCACCCAGCGGGCCGCCTCTGCGACCAGCGGTGATGCCCACCCGCCCGTCCGATCACACACCGTCGCCCTCGGGTGACTGGTCAGCCACAGCAGGGTGACGGGCTGGCCAAGAACCGGTAGCGTCTGGGTACGGGTGGTGCCGGAGCCGCCGCCCCTCGCGGAGGCCGTGGGGTTCGGTTCAGCCGGCGACACGGCGGACCGAAGCACCACCGGGACCGCCCGAGGCACACCGAGCTGCGGGAGGTCGCGCATGGACATCATCGTCAAGGGCCGCAACGTTGAGGTGCCGGACCACTTCCGGGTCCATGTCTCCGACAAGCTGCGCCGGATCGAGCGTTTCGACCACAAGATCATCGAGATCGACGTTGAGCTGCTCCACGAGCGCAACCCGCGGCAGTCCGACAACTGCCAGCGCGTGGAGATCACCTGCGTGTCGCGAGGACCGGTCGTGCGGGCCGAGGCCTCCGCGCCCGACTTCTACGCGGCCCTGGAGAAGGCCATCGACAAGCTCGAATCGCGGTTGCGGCGGGCCGCGGACCGGCGCCGGGTGCATCACGGCCGGCACGCGCCGCTCTCTGTGGCCGCGGCCACCGCTCCCCTGGCGGGCGGACCAGCCTCCCTCACCGTGCCAGCCCCGGCGCAGCCCGAGGCCGAGGCGGTCGCCACACTGGTCGACGACCAGGAGGAGTACCAGCCGTGGCGAATCGCCCGCACCAAGGAGCACCCGGGCGAGCCGATGACCGTCGATGACGCCCTGTTCCAGATGGAGCTGGTGGGCCACGACTTCTACCTGTTCCTGGACAAGGATTCCGGGCGGCCGAGCGTGGTCTACCGGCGCAAGGGCTACGACTACGGCGTGATCAGCCTCGCCCCGCCGGCCGCCGCCTGACGGCGGTGGATGCCGCCGTCCATCGATCGAACGGACGCCCTCCCGGACCTCGGTCGCGGGAGGGCGTCCGGTTAGGCGCGGCTAGGCCAGACCGCAGGCGCGTACGCCGCCCCGGTAGCCGTCGTTGAAGGCCTGGGCGCGCTCCTCGATCGTGCCGTGGTCGCGGTCCGCACCCTCGGCCGACGCGATGATCGGGAACATCAGGTCGATGTCCTCGAGGTCTGACCGTCCGTTGGGCGAGTTCTCCGCGGTCTCGAGGTAGCCGCGCCGCTCCATCCAGCGAGCCCAGACGCCGGAGATGCAGTCGGCCTGGTTCTCGTAGTTGACGCTCTGCGCGGACGTGCGGGGCGCGGGAACACCGAGCATGAACTGGACGTGGTGCCCGTACTCGTGGGCGATACCCATGGCCGGGCCGGCGTCACCGGTCTCCGAGTAGAACTCCCACAGCGTCTCCTGGCCCACGTACACGGTCTCGTCCCCGGGGCAGTACTCGTAGGAGTAGCCGGTGTAGTAGGCGGGTTCACCGTCGGCGTCGGTGCAGTTCTGCGGGCCGCCGTCGCCCCGACCGACGTACATGACCAACGGGGTGCGCATGCCCGGCCAGGTGTCGGTCAGCCACGGGTTCATGAACTCGGCGACGACCTCGTTGACGTACTCGTCCATCGTTGCGTAGCTGAACCTGCCCTCCATTGAGCGCCCCGGCTCGTTCGAGACCGGGGTCTCCGCGTCGGTGGTCGGCTCCGGCTCGGGGACCTCTGCGGGGGCTTCGTCGGGGTACTCGGGCGCCTCGGGGATGGCACAAGCCAGGGCCAGCAGCCCGACCAGGGTCAGCGCGGCCGCGGTGACGGCGGAGCGTGTGCGCATGGATTCTCCATCGGATCAAGGCAGCGTCAGGCCTCAGTGTGACCAGGCCGGGCAACCACCGAGCCGTACGACTCGGCGACCTCGGACGGAACAACCGACACGGCTCGCGGGGGTCCGGTCCCCGGCCGCACCACTATCCAGTACGCTCGTACTGTTTACGGAGCACCCCGCCCGCCTCGACCGACACGTCGGGACACGGGCGGGCACGTACGGGC
>JADGGF010000709.1 GCA_019690055.1 Micromonosporaceae bacterium | reverse complement strand
GCCACGCTCATCCGGCAGATCGCCCAGCACGCCCACTCGGAGATCATCGGGATGCAGCCCGAGGGCACCTGGATCACCCGCGCCCCGTCCCTGCGGCGCAAGGCGATCCTGCTGGCCAAGGTCCAGGACGAGGCGGGACACGGCCTGTACCTGTACGCCGCCGCCGAGACCCTCGGGGCCGACCGGGCCGACCTGACCCAGCGGTTGCTCGACGGTCGGCAGAAGTATTCGTCGATATTCAACTATCCGACGCTGACCTTCGCCGACGTCGGCGTGATCGGCTGGCTCGTCGACGGGGCGGCCATCTGCAACCAGGTGGCGCTGTGCCGCACCTCGTACGGTCCGTATGCCCGCGCCATGATCCGCATCTGCAAGGAGGAGTCGTTCCACCAGCGGCAGGGCTACGACCTGCTCATGGCGATGATGAGCGGCACCGACGAGCAGCGGAAGATGGTGCAGGACGCCACCAACCGGTGGTGGTGGCCGGCGCTGATGATGTTCGGCCCGCCCGACGAGGCCTCGCCGCACACCAAGCAGTCGATGGCGTGGCGGATCAAGCGGCACAGCAACGACGAGCTGCGCCAGCGCTTCGTCGACATGACCGTGCCGCAGGCCCAGGCCCTCGGCGTCACGCTGCCCGACCCGAACCTGAAGTGGAACCCGGAGCGCGGGTCGTACGACTTCGGCCCCATCGACTGGGACGAGTTCGCGCGGGTGCTGCGGGGGCAGGGCCCGTGCAACGCCCAGCGGCTGGCCCGACGTCGGGCGGCCCACGAGGAGGGCGCGTGGGTCCGCGAGGCCGCCGCCGCCTATGCGGCAAAACACAGAGTCAATCCTGACGGAGTCTGAGGTGTCCGCCGACGTACCCCCCGAGGTCCGGTCATCCTGGCCGCTCTACGAGGTGTTCATCCGGAGCAAGCGTGGGCTCAACCACGTCCACGTCGGCTCGCTGCACGCGGCCGATGCGGAGATGGCGCTGCGCCACGCGCGTGACCTCTACACGCGCCGCAACGAGGGCGTGAGCATCTGGGTCGTGCGCTCCGACGCCATCACCGCGTCCAGCCCGGACGAGAAGGATCCGTTCTTCGCACCCAGCGGGGACAAGATCTACCGGCATCCCACGTTCTATCCCATTCCCGACCACGTCCCGCACATGTAGGCGGACGCGATGACTGACCACGAATTGCTCGCAGATTCCGCTCCGGCAAGCAGCGCGGAATTGGCGACTGGCGACGAGTTGGCGACGGACAACGAGTTGGCCACGGACGACGACGCGTGGGCGACCGACGGGCCGGCCAGCGCCCGGTGGGCGTACGGCACCGGATTCCGGGATCCCTTTGTGGACATCGACCTCACGTCGGCGCCGGCCACCGATCCCGAGCAGCTCGCGGCCCGGTGCCTGATGCTGGGCGACGACGCGCTGGTGTACTCGCACCGCCTCCAGCAGTGGATCACCCGGCTGCCGGAGCTGGAGGAGGAGATGGCGGTGGCGAACATCGCCCTGGACCTGCTCGGCCAGGCCCGCCTCCTGCTGACCCGCGCCGGTCACCTCCTCGGCAGCGACGAGGACCGGCTCGCGTTCTTCCGAGCCGAGCACGAGTTCCGCAACGTCCGCCTCGTCGAGCGGGCCGACGCCGACTTCGCCGAGCTGGTCGCCCGGCTGCTCGTCTTCTCGGCCTGGCGCCTGGAGCTGCTCCGACGCCTGCGGGAGTCGACCGACCCCGGGCTGGCCGCGATCGCCGAGCGGGGAGCCACGGAGCTCGCGTACCACCGCGAGTACGCCGCCGGCTGGGTCGTCCGGCTGGGCGACGGCACCGACCTGTCGCGGCAGCGGATGCAGGCGGGCCTGGAGGTGATCTGGCCGTACGTCGACGAGCTGTTCCAGCCCGACCCCGTGCTGGCCGACGTACCGCCGGCGCTGGCCGACCCGGCCGCGCTGCGGTCCGATGTGGACGCGTTCCTCGACACCGTCCTGTCCACCGCGACGCTGCAGCGGCCGAACGTCGCGCCCGCCGCCGGGGTCGGCGGACGGGCCGGGCGGGACGGGATCCACAC
>JADGGF010000708.1 GCA_019690055.1 Micromonosporaceae bacterium | reverse complement strand
AGCGGGACCGCCGCGCCATCTCGGCCGAGGCGGAGCTGGCCCAGCGGGAGGCCGCGCTGGCCGAACGGGAGGCGCAGCTCGCGCTGGCCGCCGAGGGGCACCGCCGGGAGCTGGAGCGCATCGCCGGGCTCACCGCCGAGGCGGCGCGAGCGGAGCTCATCGAGCAGATCGAGGCCCAGGCCAAGCGGGACGCCGTCCTGCTCATCCGTGACATCGAGAACGAGGCGCGGGCGACCGCGGAGAGCCGGGCCCGCGCGGTGGTGGTCGACGCCATCCAGCGGGTCGCGAGCGAGCAGACCGCCGAGAGCGTGGTCAGCGTGCTGCACCTGCCGTCGGACGAGATGAAGGGCCGCATCATCGGCCGGGAGGGCCGCAACATCCGGGCCTTCGAGTCCGTGACCGGCGTCAACCTGATCATCGACGACACGCCCGAGGCGGTGCTGCTGTCCTGCTTCGACCCGGTCCGGCGTGAGGTGGGCCGGCTGACGTTGGAGAAGCTGGTCCTCGACGGACGCATCCACCCGCATCGCATCGAAGAGGTGTACGAATCGGCCCGGGGCGAGGTGGAGCGGCTGTGCCAGCGGGCCGCCGAGGACGCGCTCGTGCAGGTGGGCATCACCGATCTGCACCCCGAGCTGGTCACGCTCGTCGGCCGGTTGCGGTACCGCACCTCGTACGGTCAGAACGTCCTCAAGCACCTCGTGGAGACCGCCCACATTGCCGGGATCATGGCCGCCGAGCTCGGCCTGGACGTCGCCCTGGTCAAGCGGTGTGCGTTCCTGCACGACATCGGCAAGGCGCTCACTCACGAGGTGGAGGGCAGCCACGCGATCATCGGCGCCGACCTTGCCCGCCGGTACGGCGAGAGCGAGGAGGTCGTGCACGCCATCGAAGCTCATCACAACGAGGTGGCGCCGCAGACGGTGGAGGCCGTGCTGACGCAGGCCGCCGACGCCTGCTCGGGCGGCCGGCCGGGGGCGCGACGGGAGAGCCTGGAGGCGTACGTCAAGCGGTTGGAGCGCATCGAGGAGATCGCGGCCAGCAAGCCCGGCGTCGAGCGGGTCTTCGCGATGCAGGCCGGTCGGGAGATCCGGATCATGGTCCGTCCCGATGACGTCGACGACATCGGCGCCGCCGTCCTGGCCCGCGACGTGGCCAAGCAGATCGAGGAGGAGCTCACCTACCCCGGCCAGATCCGCGTCACCGTCGTCCGCGAGTCGCGGGCCACCGAGGTGGCCCGCTGACCCGCTAACCCGGCGGACCGGCCCGTAGTCAGGCGACCGCGCGGCCCGGCCACGGGCCAGACGACGGGCAGGCCCAGAACCGTAGGGCCGGGCCCCGACCGGCTCGGGTCCAGGCGCCAGCCCGCGGCCCGGCACCGGCACGGGGCCAGGAGGCGACCGCGGCGTTGAAGGCGCTGAACGTCGGGCTGTCGCCGGTTCGGTCGAGGATCGCGAAGACGACCCGCTCGAAGCCCGGCACCTGGGTGAGAGCGTGGCGGAAGGCCTCGGCCACGATCTCGGGCGGGTTGCGGAACACGCCGCAGCCCCACGCGCCGAGAACGATCTGCCGGTGGCCGTGCGCCATCGCGACCCGCAGGACCCGTTCGGCCCGGCGCTTCAAGACCGCCGGAACGGTGCCCGCGAGCTCCGGCTGGTTGGTCAGGATCGCGCCGAGGTTCGGGGCCGCGGCCACGATGAACGACAGACCGTACGGCTCCTCCAGCAGCGTCCCGTCGTCGCCCCGGAACACCGGGACGTCGGGGCAGTAGATGACCCGGTCGGTGTAGCGCAGGTCGCGGTGGGCGCGGTGGTAGGCGTAGTAGTCGTCCACCGTGATCAGGCACTCGTACAGGGCGGACGCCCGGGCGACGTCCTCCTCCTGGGCCTTGGCCCCGGACAGGAAACCGCCGCCGGGGTTGCGGGCCGACGCGAAGACGAGCGCCGCCGTGCCGGGGCCGAGCCGGCGCCCAGCCGCCAGGGTCGACTCCCGGGTGACCTCGACGACCAGCGGCTTCAGCGGCTCGTCGGCTTCCGGCAGCTCGTCGTCAGGCAGGTACAGGCG
>JADGGF010000707.1 GCA_019690055.1 Micromonosporaceae bacterium | reverse complement strand
AGGACCACGTCGCGTGCCGGCTGCGTCACCGCGACGGCCACGAAGAGCAGACCGACGCCAGGTTCGTGGTCGGCTGCGACGGCGCGCACAGTACCGTCCGCGACCTGGCCGGGATCCCGTTCGCGGGCGCCACGTATCCGCAGACCTTCGTGCTCGCCGATGTCGAGGCGGACGGCGTCGCACCCGGGGCGGCCCACGTATTCGTGTCCGCCCAAGGAATGCTGTTCCTGTTCCCGCTCGTCCGGCCGGCCAGTTGGCGGCTGTTGGCGATGCGCCCACGCCACGACCCCTCGCCGGCCGCGGCGCCGACCCTGGCCGAGGTACAGGCACTCGCCGACGGTTACACCGGCTCCACGGTCCGGCTCCACGATCCAGTGTGGATGACCAACTTTCGGCTGCACCACCGCGCCGCCACCCGCTACCGCACCGGTCGGCTGTTCCTGGCCGGGAACGCCGCGCACATCCACTCCCCGGCCGGGGCGCAGGGCATGAACACCGGCATCCAGGACGCCACCAACCTCGGTTGGAAGCTCGCGCACGTCCTGCGCGGCGCCAACCCCGCCCTGCTGCACACCTACGAGCCCGAGCGGGCACCGATCGGCCGCATGGTGCTGCGTATGACCGACCGGGCCTTCACCATCGCCACCGCCACCAACCCCGTGGCCGCCTTCGCCCGCACCCGCCTCGCCCCGGCCCTGCTGCCGTTGGCGTTCAAGGCCACCAAGGGCCGGGCGTACCTGTTCCGGACCGTCGCCGAACTGAACATCCGCTACCGGCGCAGCCAGCTGTCCGTCGACGTCGGCCAGGCACCGCGTCGCGGGCTCCGGGCCGGCGACCGCCTCCCCGACGCACCGGTCGTCCACAATGGAGCCCCCACGACGCTGCATGCGGCTGTAACGCGGCCGGGGTGGCACCTGCTGCTGTGTGGACCAACCCGCCGATGGCCAGCGGAGCTGGAGCAGGTCGGCCGCCGCCATCCCGGGCTGCTGACCGTGCATCACCTCACCACCGACCCGGGTCCGGACGTTCTGTACGACCCGACGGGCACAGCCCTGGCTCGACTTGGCGTGCCGGCGGCCCGGAACGCGGTGCTGCTGGTCCGACCCGACGGCCACCTCGGCTACCGTGCCGCCACCGCTGAGATGCAATCACTGGTCGCCTACCTCGAACGCTGGCTCCCCCGACCCGAGAACGCCTGACCTTGTCGCCCGCGGCGCAGCCCACCGCGCACCAAGAGAGGCCCGCCACACTTGCGGCCGCTCAACGCCGAGGCGGCGACGCCGACCGCTGGCGATGTTGCTTCTCGGATACGGGTACACAGCAACGCTCGAGGTACTCGCGCAGCTCGTCGAGGACCGCCGCCACCCGCACCGGATCCGCCCGGTAGTAGACGACCTTGCCGTCGCGACGCGATGTGAGGATGCCGCCGTCGCGCAGCAGGGCCAGCTGCTCGGAGGCCGTGGACTGACCGATCCCCAGCCGATGCGCGACCTCGCCGACCGTCAGCTCAGCCCCGCCGGTGAACAGCAGCATGACCTGCTGGCGGCTCTCGCTGGCCAGCGCCTTGAGAAACCGCTGCACGGTCTCGCCCAGCCCGGTCACGGTGTGTTCCATGAGACCAGCATGACTCATGCCTCGTCATTTCGCGAATCGGCGATATGATGCTCGGTGTGGACGACGTTGATGCTGTGGTGATCGGTGGCGGCCAGTCGGGGTTGGCCGCCGCGTGGGCGCTTCGACGGGTCGGCGTACGGCCGGTGCTTCTAGAGGCGGGCGACCGGCCGGTGGGCTCGTGGCCGCACTACTACAACAGCCTGACCCTGTTCTCTCCCGCCCGGTACAGCGCCCTGCCCGGCCTGCCGTTTCCCGGCGACCCCGACCGGTATCCCCATCGGGACGAGGTGGTCGACTACCTCAGCCGGTACGCCGCGATGCTGGACGTCGACATTCGCACGGGCTGTCGGGTTACCGCGGTGGAGTCGGACGGGCAACGGTTCGCGGTGCATACCGAGCACGGCAGCGTCCTGGGCACGAGCCTCGTGGTGGCCGCCACTGGATCGTTCGGGCG
>JADGGF010000706.1 GCA_019690055.1 Micromonosporaceae bacterium | reverse complement strand
GCTCGGTGATCGCCTTCCTCGGCCTGACGGTGTGGTTCGTGCTGTCGCCGAACCTCTGGCTGCTGGTGGCGGTGACCGTCATCGCGCTGCTGCTCGGCATCAACCTGGTCGCCTCGATCGGCGGCGGGGACATGCCCGTCGTCGTGTCGATGCTCAACAGCTACTCGGGCTGGGCCGCCGCCGCGGCGGGCTTCCTGCTCAACAACAGCCTGCTCATCATCACCGGCGCGCTGGTCGGCTCCTCCGGTGCGTACCTGTCCCGCATCATGTGCAAGGCGATGAACCGGTCGTTCCTGTCGGTCATCGCGGGCGGGTTCGGCGCGACCACCGCCTCGTCCGGCGCGACGGACATGGGCGAGTACAAGGAGATCACCGCGGCCGAGACGGCCAAGCTGCTGCTGGACGCGCAGTCCGTCATCATCACGCCCGGCTACGGCATGGCCGTGGCGCAGGCGCAGTACCCGGTGGCCGACCTCACCCGGCGGCTGCGCGAGAAGGGCGTCGAGGTACGTTTCGGCATCCATCCGGTCGCGGGTCGGCTGCCCGGCCACATGAACGTGCTGCTGGCCGAGGCCAAGGTGCCGTACGACATCGTGCTCGAGCTCGACGAGATCAACGACGACTTCGCTCGTACGTCGGTGGTGCTGGTCATCGGCGCGAACGACACGGTCAACCCGGCGGCCGAGGACGACCCGGACAGCCCGATCGCCGGCATGCCGGTGCTGCGGGTCTGGGAGGCGGAGAACGTCATCGTCTTCAAGCGCTCGATGGCCTCGGGCTACGCCGGCGTGCCCAACCCGCTCTTCTACCGGGAGAACACCCACATGCTCTTCGGCGACGCCAAGGCCCGGGTGGAGGACATCCTCAAGGAGCTGTAGCGCTTGGCCCGTCGTGGGTGGCCCCGAAAGTCACTTTCTGGGCAGTGCACGAGTCTGGGCGTGCCCAGAAAGTGACATTCTGGGCGGGTGGCGGACATCCTCACAGCGCTGTAGCCCGGCCAGGGGACAGTGATCATCTCGACTCCTCGCCTACAATCGGCCGCCATGCGCGCGTCGTGGGGAACCGTCGTCGGCGCGGCCGCCAGCGTCGTCGGGTCGGTCGTGTGGGCCGTGAGTCTGGCGGTCTACCAGCAGATCATGGAGCCGAGCGGCTTCTACGACGGCACGGTGTCGCCGAAGCTGGCGGAGAACAACACGTACTGGCCCCGGGAGATGCGGCAGCTGGGCATCCTACTGGCGCTGGCCGGACTGGTGCTGATCGGGCAGGCCGCCAAACGGGCCCTCGGGGGCGCCGGCGTCCTCGGCGCCGTCTGGCTCGCCGCCGACCTGGGGCTGGACCGGATCGACATCGATGGCCGCCCCGCGGTCGTGGGCCTGGCTGCCGCCGGTTGCGCCGGGGTAGCGCTGGCGGCGGTCATATCCCGAGGCGGCGCGCCGTCACGGTCGGGCCGGCATCTCGCCGCCGGAACGGCCGCCGTGCTCGCGGTCGCGCCCATGACCATCACGACGCCGTGGGAGAAGCCCACCACCGGGGCGTTCGAGGTTCCTATCGACAACGCGCTGACGACCATGAAGGTGGCGACGGCGGTCGCTTTCATGGCCGTCACCGTGGCGATGCTGGCTCCGGCTCTTAACACCGTCCGTTCGCGCTGGCTGGTGCCGGTCGGGGCAGCGGTGACGCTGGTCGCGGCCATGCCGACGATCATGGATGAGACATTGATCAATCTAGCTGCCTGGGCAGTAGTGTTCCTCGCCGCCACCATCGCGCCCGTCGCTGCGGATGTGTCGGTCGCCCGGCTCCTCGCCATCGGCGGCATCAACATCGTGCTACCCGTCCTCGCCATCGAGCCACTCTTCCTTGTCGCGCTCAATCTGGGATCGGCGATGACCGGCCTCGCGGGCAACCCGCCCGTCCATGCCGCCGATTCCGACACCGCGTATACCCTGGCCATGGCGCTGCTCGGACTGGCGCTGGCCGCCACCAGCCTCGCGGTGGTCCGGGGCCCCAACCGTCGGCCCGCCCCGGTCCCGTTGACGTCCTGATCGCCTCGGCGACGCCAAGCTCGGTTGGA
>JADGGF010000705.1 GCA_019690055.1 Micromonosporaceae bacterium | reverse complement strand
CCGCCCCGGCTCCCGCACCCGCACCGGCGCCAGCACCAGCCCCCGCGCCCGCACCGGCTCCGGCCCCCGCGCCCGCGCGGGCCGAGGGCGACGGGTATGTCACGCCGCTGGTGCGCAAGCTCGCCGCTGACCTCGGCGTCGACCTGAAGACCGTGGTCGGCACCGGCGTCGGCGGGCGGATCCGCCGCCAGGACGTGCTCGACGCCGCCGCCCGCGCCACGGCCGCCAAGGCCGAGGCGGAGCAGCCGAAGGCGGCGCCGGCGGCGCCCGCGCCGAGCGAGCTGCGTGGCCGCACCGAGAAGATCTCCCGCCTACGCGCGCTCATCGCCAAGCGGATGGTCGAGTCGCTGCAGACCTCGGCCCAGCTCACCACCGTGGTGGAGGTCGACGTCACCCGCATCGCGAAGCTGCGCGACCAGGTGAAGGCCGACTTCCAGGCCAAGCACGGCATCAAGCTGTCGTTCCTGCCGTTCTTCGCCCTCGCCACCGTGGAGGCGCTGCGCCAGCACCCGGTCCTCAACGCGTCGATCAACACCGACGAGGGCACGGTCACCTACCACGACGCGGAGCACCTCGGCATCGCGGTGGACACCGAGCGCGGCCTGGTCGTCCCGGTCATCCGCAACGCCGGGGACCTCAACCTCGCCGGCCTGGCCAAGCGGATCGCCGACCTCGCCGAGCGGACGCGTACGAACAAGATCAACCCGGACGAGCTCTCCGGCGGCACGTTCACGCTCACGAACACCGGCAGCCGGGGCGCCCTCTTCGACACGCCGATCATCAACCAGCCGCAGGTCGGCATCCTCGGGACCGGCGCCGTGGTCCGGCGTGCCGTGGTCATCGAGGACCCGACGACCGGCGGCGAGGTCGTGGCGCCGCGCTCGATGGTCTACCTGTCGCTCTCCTACGACCACCGCCTGGTGGACGGGGCGGACGCGGCCCGGTTCCTCACAACCATCAAGAACCGGCTCGAGGCGGGCGCCTTCGAGAGCGAGTTCTGACACGAGCCCGTCGATCGTGGTCGGATTCGCTGCCTGTCGCCGGCCGAGTTCGACCACGATCGACGGGAGAGACGGAGACGGGGGATGCGGGTAGTCCTCGCGGGGGCGTCGGGATTCCTCGGCAGCCGGCTGCGGACGAGCCTGGCGGCCGACGGGCACGAGCTGGTCCGGTTGGTCCGGCGCCCGCCGGCCCGCCCCGATGAGCATCGTTGGGACCCGTTCACCGGGTCGCTGGACGCCGAGATCCTGGCCGGCGCCGACGTGGTGGTGAACCTCGCCGGGGCCGGGGTCGGGGACAAGCGCTGGAGCGACACCTACAAGCGGGTGCTCGTCGACAGCCGCGTACGGCCCACCAGCACCCTCGCCGCGGCCCTGGCCGCCCTTCCCGAGGCGCGTCGCCCCCGGGTGCTGCTGAATGCGTCGGCCGTCGGCTTCTACGGCGACACCGGTGACGCGACCGTCGACGAGTCCTCCCCGGCGGGCGGTGGTTTCTTCGCCGAGCTGTGCCAGGCCTGGGAGAACGCGACCGCCCGCGCCCGCGACGCGGGTGTACGGGTCGTCCTGCTGCGCACCGGGCTGGTGCTCGACGCCAACGGCGGTCTGCTGCGCCCGCTCACACTGACGACGCGGCTCTACCTCGGCGGTCCGCTCGGCGGCGGCCGGCAGTGGATGCCCTGGATCGCGATCGCCGACTGGATCAAGGCAGTTCGATTCCTCATGGAGCACGCGGAGATCGCCGGGCCGGTCAACCTGGTCGGGCCCGATCCCGTGCGCAACCGGGACTTCGCCCGGGCCCTCGGCCGAGCCCTGAACCGCCCGGCCCCGTGGCCCATCCCGCGCGTTGCGCTTCGCATCGTGCTCGGCGAGTTCGCCACTGAGGCGCTCGCCTCCCAGCGCGTGCTCCCCGGAGTGCTCACCAAGGCCGGCTACACCTTTCAACACCCCGACCTCGACAGCGCCCTCCGCGCCGCCCTCGTCCACTGACTGCACGCGCCCGCTGTTGGTGCCAGGAAACCGGGCGTTAAGTGCCAGGAAGGACGCCTTGTTGACGCCAAATGCCCAACAAGGACTCCCTCCTGACGC
>JADGGF010000704.1 GCA_019690055.1 Micromonosporaceae bacterium | reverse complement strand
GCCCTATGCCCCTCACCATCGCCCGCACGAGTCCCCCGCATCCACCGATCGGTTGATGCGGCCACCGATCGGTTGACTCGGGCGGTCCACCGAAGTAGCGCCCGGCCGGCCCGCGTCGGTCGATTCGGCCGGCCCCGGCATCCCGGAGCATCGATGGCATGCCAGTCATCGAGGTCAGCCACCTCACCAAGCGCTATCGCCAGCACCTCGCCGTCGCCGACGTGTCCTTCTCCGTTGAGGAAGGTGAGATCTTCGGTATTCTCGGCCCGAACGGAGCAGGCAAGACCACCACCGTCGAGTGCGTGGGCGGCCTGCGCGAGCCCGACGGCGGCGACATCTCCGTGCTGGGCCTGCACCCCCGTCGCGACCGCGACCGGCTCCGCGAGGTGCTCGGCATGCAACTGCAGGCCGGGGAGCTGCCCGACAAGCTGCGCGTCGGGGAGGCCGTGGAACTGTTTGCATCGTTCTATCGACGCCCACGCGACCCGGGCGAGCTGATCGAGCGCTGGGGTCTGGGACCCAAGCGCGACACCGCCTATCGCGAGCTCTCCGGGGGGCAACGTCAACGCCTGTCGATCCTGCTTGCCCTGGTCGGCAATCCGCGGGTCGCCATCCTCGACGAGCTGACGACCGGGCTCGACCCGCAGGCCCGCCGGGACACCTGGTCGGCCATTGAGCAGATCCGGGACACCGGCGTCACCGTCCTGCTCGTCACGCACTTCATGGAGGAGGCCGAGCGGCTCTGCGACCGCGTCGCGGTGATCGACTCCGGGCGGGTGGTCGCGCTCGACACGCCGGCGCGGCTCGTCGCCGGGCTTGCCGACGGGCAGCGGTTGCGCTTCCGGCCGTCGGCGCCGTTCCCGGACGCGCTGCTGACCGACCTGCCCCAGGTGTCCGCCCTCGTGCGCCAGGGCGACCTCGTCGAGGTGCGCGGTGGCGGGGAGCTGCTCACCGCGGTCACCACGGCCCTCGCCGGGCACGGGGTCATCCCCGAGCAGCTGCGCCTGGAGCAGGCGTCGCTCGACGACGTGTTCGTCGCCCTCACCGGCCGCCGGGCGAACGGCCCGGCCGACAATGAGCAAGGAAAGTAAAGCGATGTCAGCACTGTCCACAGTGGTACGTACCGAGCTGCGGCTGTTCCTGCGGGAGCCGGTCACCGTCGCGGTCGCGGTGGTCGTGCCGAGCCTGGTCCTGCTCGGCCTGGCCGCGGTCCCCGCGCTCCGGGAGCCGATCGAGCCGACCGGCAACCTGTCCTTCGTCGCGTTCTTCGCCCCGTCGTTGCTCGCGATCAGCATCGCCATGCTCGGGTTCCAGGTCCTGCCCACCGGCCTGGCCACCTATCGCGAGCGCGGGGTCCTCCGCCGCCTGTCGGCGACGCCCATGCGGCCCGCGTCGGTCCTGTTCGTTCAGTTGATCATCAACCTCGTCACCGCGACCATCGGTGCCGTGCTCGTGGTGGCGGTCGCCGTCGGGGTCCTCGGCGTGCCGGCGCCGCGACACCCGCTCGGCTTCGCGATCGCGTTCCTGGTCGGCACGGCCGCCGTGTTCTCCGTGGGTCTGCTCATCGCGGCCCGGGCCCCGCAGGCGCGGACGGCGAGCGGGGTCGGCACGATGCTGTTCCTCCTCGCGATGTTCGTCGGCGGCGTGTACCTGCCGAAGTTCCTGCTGCCGGACTGGCTGGTACGCATCGGCGACTTCGTGCCGCCCGGCGCCGGGATGTTCTGGGAGACCTGGGTCGGGACCGGAGCCGAGCTGGCGCCCCTGCTGGTGCTGGCCGGGCTGGCGCTCGCCGCGACCGCGGGGGCGGCTAGGTTCTTCCGGTGGGAGTGACCACGCACCACATGACCGAGGACGCGCGACTGGAGGCCCGGACCCGGCGCTTCGACGCCGTCGCCAACCGCGTGGTCCCGTACTTCGGGCTGGCGTTGGGCACCGTCATCACCCCGGTGGTCTTCCCGACCAGCCCCCGGTTCTGGCTGGTGACCGGTGCCCTCGTGGCCGCGAGCGCCGCGTGGTCCTGGTGCTTCACCCGACCCCGGCGCCCCCCCCCGGGGCGCGCCCGGGGGGGGGGGGCGCGGGCCGCCCCCGCGC
>JADGGF010000703.1 GCA_019690055.1 Micromonosporaceae bacterium | reverse complement strand
CCCGGCCACCCGACCGTCGGGCGCCGGTCGCCACGCCGGCCCGGGTGGCGCCCTGGGTGCCGGTACGGGTGTCGGCCCGGGTGCAGGAAGGACTCCTTCCTAGGCAAAAACCGTCAACAAGGCGTCCTTCCTGACATCAAAGGCCCGCTGAGGGGCTTGTAAAGTGTTCTTTCTAAAGATAGCTTTAGACACCATGGACGAGAGGGTCGAGCTGACCGATCCACGGGCGTTGCGGGCGTACGCGCATCCCATCCGCCTGGCCCTGCTGGGCTTGCTGCGGCGCGAGGGGCCGCAGACCGCCACCCAGGCCGCGGCGACGATCGGCGAGAGCGTGGCGAGCTGCTCGTTCCACCTGCGCCAGCTGGCCCGGTACGGGCTCGTCGAGGAGGTCCCGGGCACCCGCGGTCGGGCCAAACCGTGGCGGGCGACCGCCCGGTACACATCCTGGCGCTCGGACTCGGACGACCCGGAGATGGCGGCCGCGACCACCGCGCTCGAGCGGACGGTGCTGGACCACTACTTCCGCACCGCCTCCGCCTGGTTGGCGCGTCGCGCCCGGGAGCCGGTGGCGTGGCGCCGGGCCGGGCAGGTGAGCGACCACCTCGTGTACCTCACCGCGGACGAAACCCACGAGCTCAGCCACCGGATCGCGGCCCTCGTGGAGGAGTTCGCCGCCCGGTCGACGGACCCGGTCCAGCGCCCGGAGGGCAGCCGTCCCGTCCACCTGATCCACCTCGTTGTGCCGCAGGCAGAATCCGGACAGACCGCGCAGCAGGCCGCCGCCGGATCGAGTGCGCCATGACGACGAGCGCTCGCCCGATCGGCGCTGCCGACGGCACGGCGACGCCGGCCGCGGCGCCCCGGCCCGCCTGGACGCTGCTGCGGGAGACCATGTTCCGCCGCTACTGGACCGCCGCCGCGGTCTCGTTCGTGGGCGACCAGGTTTCGCTGCTCGCCCTGCCCCTGCTCGCGGTGCTGACGCTGCACGCCACGCCCGCGCAGATGGGCTACCTGACCGCGGCCGGTCTCGCACCGAGCCTGATCTTCTCGGTGCTGGCCGGCGTGTGGGTGGACCGCCGGCCGCAGCGGCGGCGGGTGATGGTGGCGGCCGACGTGATCCGCGCCCTGCTGGTCCTGTCCATCCCGGTGGCCGCGCTGTCCGGCGTGCTGGGCCTGGCCCAGCTGTACGTGGTCGCCTTCCTCGTGGGCACGTGCGCGGTCTTCTTCGAGGTCGCCAACGGCACGTTGTTCGTCTCGCTCGTACGCCCGGACGCCTACGTCCAGGCGAGCTCGCTCATCCACGGCTCGCGCAGCGTGTCCTTCGTGGCCGGGCCGAGCCTGGCCGGCGCGATCGTGCAGCTCCTCGGCGCCCCGGTGGCGCTGATGCTGCAAGCCCTCTCGTACGTCGCGTCGGCGCTGCTGCTCGGTCGCACGAAGGCGGCCGAGCCGCCGCCCGACGAGTCCGGCCGCGGCCGGGTCGCCGCGATCGTCCGCTTCCTGCGCGAGGACCGCGCGCTGGCCACGATCCTGGCCTCGGTCGCCACCGTGAACCTGTTCAACTACATGTTCTCGGCGCTGCTGGTCCTCTACGTCACCGTCCACCTGGGAGTGTCGCCGGGCTTGCTGGGCGTGGTGCTCGGGTCGGCCGCGGTGGGCGCGCTGCTCGGCTCGGCGGTCACCGGCTGGCTGACCCGGCTGGTCGGGGTCGGGCCGGCGTACGTCATCGGGCTGGTCGCGTTCCCACTGCCGCTGCTGCTCATCCCGCTCGCCGGCGGGCCCCGGCCGGTGGTGCTCGTGATGCTCGTCCTGGCCGAGGCGCTGGCCGGCCTGGGTGTGATGATTCTCGATATCACGGCCGGGTCGCTCATGGCCGCCCTGATCCCGCACCGGATGCGGGCTCGCGTGTCGGGTCTGTTCCGCACCGTGAACTACGGCGTACGGCCCGTGGGTGCTCTGCTCGGCGGGGCCGTGGGCACGCTGGTCGGCGTCCGGACAACCCTGTGGATCGCCGGGGTCGGGGCCGTGCTCGGCGTGCTGTGGCTGCTGCGCTCCCCGGTTCTCCGGCTGCGGACGTTGCCCAACCCCCGCGACTAGGGG
>JADGGF010000702.1 GCA_019690055.1 Micromonosporaceae bacterium | reverse complement strand
AAACGCCGTACGGTAGTCCCGGCAGCGGGCCCGGAAGTCGGCCTCGTCCAGGATGTAGGCGGGGGTCCCGAACTCGCGGGCCAGCGACCGTACGTCCACGCCGCCGACGACCAGGGCGCCGTCGTCCCCGCGCGCCACCGTGACCGGCCACAGTGGAGTGTGCAACTCGTTGACGTCGGTCGGGGTGGTCAGCCAATCCGGCCCCCGGGTGCCCAGGCTGCCGTGCAGGGCGCCAGCCTCGTGTGCTCTCAACTACTCGCCTTCCCGATCGCACGCTGCAACGCGACGGTCACTGCCGATTCGCGGGGTTCGCCCGCCCGACGCATCGACCTACATCCGTTCCGGGGCGGAGACACCGAGCAGGCCCAGCCCGTTGGCCAGCACGATGCGCGACGCCTCCACCAGCCACAGCCGGGCCCGGTTGACGTCGGTTGCGGGCTCGCCGGATCGCGGCAGCACGCGCAACCCCTTGGTGTCGTAAAACTTGTGGAACGTCCCGGCCAGCGCCTCCAGGTAGCGCGCGACCCGGTGGGGCTCGCGCAGCTCGGCGGCGGTGGCGACCACTGACGGGAACTCGGCGAGCGCGCGCAGCAGGTCGCCCTCGCGCTCGTGGGAGAGCAGGGACGGGTCGAAGTCCTCGCCCCGCGTCAGCCCGAGCTCGGCGGCGTTGCGCAGCACCGAGCAGATCCGGGCGTGCGCGTACCGGACGTAGTGGACCGGGTTCTCGTCGGTGGCCCGGGTCCACAGATCCAGGTCGATGTCGATCGGCGAGTCCGCCGAGTAGCGGGCCAGCGCGTACCGGGCAGCATCGACCCCGATCGCGTCGACGAGGTCCTCCAGCGTGACCACGGTGCCGGCCCGCTTGCTCATCCGCACCGGCGCCCCGTCACGCACCAGGTTCACCATCTGTCCAATGCGGATCTCCAGTGTGCGGTCCGGGTTGTCGCCGAAGCAGGCGGCCATGGCGCGCATCCGCCCGACATAGCCGTGGTGGTCGGCGCCGAGCATGATCACGACCCGGTCGAAGCCGCGGCCACGCTTGTCCAGGTAATAGGCGCAGTCGGCGGCGAAGTAGGTCATCTCCCCGGTGCCGCGGACCAGCACCCGGTCCCGGTCGTCGCCGAAGTCGGTCGTCCGCAGCCACACCGCGCCGTCGGCCTCGTAGACGTGCCCCTGCGCGCGCAGCCGCTCCACCGCCGCCGCCAGCGCGCCCCGCTCGTGCAGGTCCTTCTCGTTGAAGTACACGTCGAAGGTGACCCCGAACCGGGCCAGCGAGGACTTGATCTCGGCGAACATCAGCTCGACGCCGGCGGTGCGGAACACCTCCTGCGCCTCGTCGTCCGGCAACGACAGCACATCGGGGTGGGCTGTCACGATCTGGGCGGCGATGTCGGAGATGTACTGCCCGCCGTACCCGTCCTCCGGGATGGGCTCGCCCCGCGCCGCGGCGAGCAGCGAGCGGGCGAACCGGTCGATCTGGGAACCGGCGTCGTTGAAGTAGTACTCGGTGGTGACCGCAGCGCCGGCCGCGCGCAGCAGCCGGGCCAGCGCGTCCCCGACCGCCGCCCACCGGGTGCCGCCGAGGTGCACCGGCCCGGTCGGGTTGGCCGAGACGAACTCCAGGTTGATGTTCTGCCCGCTCATCGCGGTCGAGTGACCGTACGTCTCGCCGGCGGTGACGACCTGCCGCGCCACCTCGCCGGCGACGGCGGCCTCCAGCCGGATGTTGAGGAAGCCGGGGCCCGCGATCTCGACGGACTTGATCCCGGGCTGCTGGGTCAGCTTGTCGGCGATCGCCGTGGCCAGGTCGCGCGGGTTGGTGCCGGCCTTCTTGGCGAGCTGCAGCGCGAGCGTCGAGGCGTAGTCGCCGTGCTCCGGGTTGCGGGGTCGCTCCACACCGGCCGAGTCGGGCAGAAGAGCACGATCAAGGCCGCGCTCGTCGAAAACAGCGCGGGCGGCAGCCAGAACGTAACCAGACAGGTCGGCGGGAGTCACTATCAAATGCTATCGGGGTAGACTGGCCGGCCAGGCGAGGGTATCCACCGGCCCACCCGCCACCTGGGCGCCGCTCCAGGGCGCCGCCCAGGCGTACCGCAC
>JADGGF010000701.1 GCA_019690055.1 Micromonosporaceae bacterium | reverse complement strand
GGTCAGCCCGCACGTCAGGCGGGCTGACCGGTCGGATCGACGGACAGGTCAGGGGGCCGCGTCGGCCGGGGCGGACGCGTTCGTCTGGGCGAGCACAGCGTCCACGACCTGCTGGGCCCGCGCCTCGTGCTTGGCGTAGGCGTACGGGTAGGCGGAGACCTGCACGCGCTGAGCGGCCCAGGTCAGCTCCATGCTCTCCCAACCCGGCACGCGCAGCAGCGCTTGGTAGAAGGCGGTGGCGGCGTAGGTGGGATCCATGAGCTGGGACACGGACCCCCATCCGGCGCTGGGTCGCTGCTGGAACAGGCCCACCGAGTCGTGGTCGGAGCCTTCGCCCTCGGCGTTGTACTGGTACGACTCGGGGATCCGCGTGCTGGCGAGGTTGCGCAGCTGCGACTCCTGCATGGCGGTGGCCACGGCGATGACGTACGCCCGCGCGGGCAGCCCCATGGCCTGCCCGGTCCGGACGATCGTCCACGCGTTGTTCATCTGGGCCTGATCGAGACCCGCCACGGGCGCGGGTGGGGCCGGCGGGGCGACGGCCACCTCGGTGCTCGATGCCTCCTCGGCCGCCGGCGTCGACGGCGCGAGCGACTCGAGCCGGTCGATCGACTCGGCCGACGGGTCGGTCGGGGCGCTCAGGGTGCCGAGCACCTGTTCCACGACCCCGACGTTGCTGGCCGTCGAGGCGGTGAGGGCCGAGGTCGGGCCGGACGCACCAGCCTGCCCCGCCAGCGTGGCGAGCGCGAGACACGTGAGGGCGCTTGTGGCGAGCGCGGCGCGGCTCCGGGCGGCCCGGCGCAGGCCTTCCCGCGTCGGCAGCCAGACCCTTTCGACGGGCCGGCGGTGCCGACCAATCGTCGCAGGCGTTCTGTCAGATATCCGATGCTTCCCTATGGTGCGGCGCATTCGCCCAAAATAATGGGGTAAAAAGCATATGCACCCTATGAGTTTTGTGGTGCATATGACATAATTACTAATAGCGTTTATGCCAATACGGTTCGTAGTCACATTCGGCCGATCTGTCTCAACCGAACCATTACTCCCGATATCCAGACATTCGTTATCATCGGTATTTGTCACTGTACGGAAGCTGCCCATCACAGACAGTGACTGACCGTGGCTGCCGCGTCGAGCCGATCGTTTCGTGGCCGCCACAACGGGATCGCCGATCGGCCGGGCGGCCGGCTACTCGCCGCAGTGGATCGAGGACCGGTTAGGCTCAGCCGTGCCCGTGACACCGCCCGTCGACCGGCTCCACCAGCACTTACGCACCTGGCTCGGCCAGTGGCCGGGCACCCGGCCCGTGACGGTGGTCGGATCGGTCGCGCGAGAGCGCCCCGGCTGGGACGGCCGCGTGTTCCCCGTGATCGGCGTCCGTACGCCCGAGTCCGGCGTGGTGTCGGTGCCCCCGCCGGCCGCCGACGCGGTCCGCTCCGCCGTGGCGACGCACACCGACGTCGAGCGCGCCTCGGCAGCCCTGATCGCCCGGTTGCCGTCCCTGCTCGGGATGCCCGATCGGCGCGTCTACTCGGGCGTGTTCCGGTGGTGCGAGCGCCCGACCGCCCTCCCTGACGCCGGGGACTGGGTCGAGATCACCGACCCGTCCGTTCCGCCGTGGCTGAAACCGTTCGGGTCTCCGGTGCTCATCGCCCGCGACCCGGATACCGGCGCCTACCTCGCCGGCGTCGGCATCAAGCGCCATGACCCGTACGGTCACGAGATCGCCGTCGGGACCGAGCCGGCGGCCCGGGGGCGGGGGCTGGCCCGCTCGCTCGTGGCCCAGGCCGCGCGCCGCATCCTCGACGAGGGCGCGATCCCGACGTACCAGCACGACCCGACGAACATCGCCTCCGCTCGGGTGGCCGAGGCCGCCGGCTTCCCCGACCGCGGCTGGCAATCGCTCGGCATGGCCTGACCACGCCCCGCTAAGCGACTTTCCAATAAGGGGCCCGCCGGGCACCCCGAGCCCCGCGCACGGCCCAGAAAGTGACTTTCCGGGCACCCCGAGCCCCACGCATGGCCCAGAAAGTGACTTTCCGGGCACCCCGAGCCCGGGCCCGCGAGACGGCACCCGCCCGCACCGGCACGGCCGGTGCCCGGGAGCGCTCCGGCCGG
>JADGGF010000700.1 GCA_019690055.1 Micromonosporaceae bacterium | reverse complement strand
GGAAATCTTGACCTGCAAGGCGTTGCGGGCCCGGTCGGGCAGCTCAGAGGACCAGAGCGCCTCGATGAGCGTGCTCACCGGGACGCTGCGCCCCTCGGCGAGCACGAGGCGCGCGAGCACGAGCCGGTCGAGGGTGGCGGGCACCGGCTGGCCGAGGATGGTGACCCGGCCCATGAGCCCGACCAGCACCGGCGAGCGCGAGATGTCGCTCATGAGGCCGACGCCAGCTCCGCTACGGCCGGCACGCCCATGCCGTTGGGGTACGGCACCGCGCCGGCGGTCACGATCCGGGCGACCAGCGGGGTCAGGAGCGCGACCAGTTCGGCAACCGCCTCCGCGCCGACCGTGAGCAACGGGGCGGCGGCCAGGGCGTCGGTGGTGCGCTCGATCTCCGCCCGGCGCCTGGCCCCGAGCTCGGTGATCCGGCCGTCCGGCCGGACCCAGCCCCGCCGCGCGAGTCGGGCGGTCGCCTCGGCCCAATCGGTCTCGGTCCACCCCCGGTGGGTGCGCTGCTCCGGCGGCACCAGTCCCAGCGCGGACATGAGCACGTGGGCCTCGCAGCCATCCACGCCGGCCTCGGCCAGCGCGATGACGTGGCCGTCGCCGCGGTACTCGCGCAGCACCGCGCTGGCCCAGAACAGCCGCAGGTGTACGTCGGCCGGCACCGGTTGCGCCTGGTACGCCGCCGCGAGCGGGCGGCCGGGCAGCGGGCAGGCCTGGGCGGCCTGGACGGCGAGGTCGGCCGCGCGGGCCAGCTGCGGGGAGGCGAGCACCTGGTCGCCGAGCAGCCGCCGCATCGCGTCATCGACGACGCGCAGGCGGGCGGCGGCGGCGTGTTCCGGCGTCGTGTAGGTCCACGCGTCGGGTAGCGCCCGGGCAACCATCGAATGCCGGAAGTTGTAGAACAGGGCCGTGACGACCTCGGGCGGCACGCGGCCCAACGGGGCCGACCGGGTCGCGAAGTACCCCATCCAGCCGCCCTTGAGGCCCAGCCGCGGGTAGTGGACGGTCCGTTCGGGGGCGTAGTACACGACGGCGTGGTAGACCTCGAGCAGGCGCCACAGCGCCACCTGGGCGGCCACGTCCGGCGCGTCCTTGATCGGTTCCGCCGCCACCATGCCCCCCTTTCCACCCGCCGACCACTGGCTCCTCCGCCGACCACTGTCTCCATCGTGCGGGCACATCCATCGTGCTGGCACAGCCCGCGGGTGACCAGCCAGCGTCCGGGGCGCTGTCAGCGCATTGTCAGCACGACCAGGCGGACGCCCGCGAGCGGCCGGCCACCCGGGCCGGCGAGGCCGGCTTCGCCGGCCGGCGAACCACGTCAGTGACGACTACGTCAGGCACGAACCTACGTCAGGCACGAAACCCACGTCAGGCACGAATCCACGTCAGCCATCTGTCAGCAGTGCTGCCGATGATCCCGACATGTCTGACCCCGTAGCAGTGCTGAAAGCGCAGTGGCAGGCGCTGCGCACCTGGCTGGCCCAGGATGCCGTCACCGCCCGACTTGACCGGCCGTCCGTCCTGCCCGGCTGGACGGTGGCGGATCTGATCGCCCACAATGGACGCTCATTCATCGCGACCGAGCTGACGGTCAACGACCCGGACGGCGAGCCGCAGTCCCTGCGCGCCTATGTGGCGCACTACCCGACGGCCGCCACCGAGATCTCGGATGCCACCCGGGCCCTCGCCGCCGACATCCGGCATGACCTGCTCGGTGGTCTCGACAGGCTCAGCGAGCACGCCTTCACCCACCTCGACTCCCTCACCGCGCCCGTGGTCCGTGGGTTGCGAGGCTGCATCACGCGTGAGGACTTCGTGCTGACCAGGTTGATCGAGGTTGTGGTGCACACCGATGACCTCGCCCGCTCGCTCCCGGAGATCGAGCCACCGCCGCTGCTCGACAAGGCCGTGACGCTGGTCTCCGACGCGCTCGCGCGGGCCTACGAGGAGGCGGTGGGCTCGGCGCCGAGCTACCCGCGTGGACTGCCCTGGATCCGGCTCGCGGCTGGACGGCATCCGTCCCCGGACCCCGCCCTGCCGCTGCTGTAGGGCCGTCGCCGGACCACCTCGCGGCGCCCACCCAGAGACCCCACGAGAGGGGACGTTTCAAAAA
>JADGGF010000699.1 GCA_019690055.1 Micromonosporaceae bacterium | reverse complement strand
CGGTGGGGGGGCTCCGCCCCGAGCGGCCCGCCCCTGCGGGCGACGCGCCGGGGGAGGGTCCGCCGGCGGCGTCCGCGGCCCACATAGGGTGGGAGGCATGGCCCGACCCGATGGACGCGCACCGGACCAGCTGCGCCCGATCACGATCACCCGCAACTGGAGCATCCATCCCGAGGGGTCGGTCCTGGTCGAGTTTGGACAGACCCGGGTGCTCTGCACGGCCAGCGTGATCGACACCGTGCCGCGCTGGCGTAAGGGCTCCGGGCTCGGCTGGGTCACCAGCGAGTACGCGATGCTGCCCCGGGCGACCACCACGCGATCCGATCGGGAGTCGGTGAAGGGCCGCATCGGTGGCCGTACGCACGAGATCTCCCGGCTGATCGGCCGCAGCCTGCGCGCCACGATCGACCTGAAAGCGATCGGGGAGAACTCGATCATCATCGACTGTGACGTGCTGCAGGCCGACGGCGGAACCCGCACCGCGTCCATCACGGGCGCGTACGTCGCCCTGCACGACGCGGTGTCGTGGATGGCGCGGCAGCGGCTGCTGGCCGGGGAGCCGGAGGAGGCGCTCTACCGCTCGGTCGCGGCAGTGAGCGTGGGCATCGTCGACGGTGAGCCTCGCCTGGATCTGTGCTACGACGAGGACGTCACGGCCGAGGTCGACATGAACATCGTCTGCACGGGCACGGGCGAGTTCGTCGAGGTGCAGGGCACCGGCGAGTCGGGGGTGTTCGAGCGCGCCCAGCTCGACGCGCTGCTCGACCTGGGTGTCGCCGGGTGCGAGAAGCTCGCCGCCATGCAGGCTCAGGCGCTGGCCACGCCGCCTGCCTCCGGCAAACCGGTTGGGTCGGCATGAGCACCCGGTTGCTGCTCGCCACCCGCAACGCCAAGAAGCTCGCGGAGCTGCAGCGGATCCTCGACGCGGCCCTGGGCGCCGGGAGCGTGAAGCTTGTCGGACTCGCCGACGTGCCGCCCTACGACGACGTGCCCGAGACCGGCCTGACCTTTGTGGACAACGCACTGCTCAAGGCTCGGGAGGGGGCCGCGCACACCGGACTGGCCACGGTGGCCGATGACTCCGGGCTCGCGGTCGACGTGCTGGGCGGCATGCCCGGGGTGTTCAGCGCGCGCTGGTCGGGCCGGCACGGCGACGACGCGGCCAACCTGGAGCTTCTGCTCGCCCAGATCTCCGATGTGGACGATGCCCACCGGGGAGCGCGGTTCGTCTGCGCGGCGGCGCTGGTGTTGCCGGACGGGCGGGAGTTCACGGTGACTGGTGAGATGCGTGGTCACCTCGTCCGCGAGCCGCGCGGCACCGGCGGGTTCGGCTATGACCCCATCTTCGTCGCCGAGGGGCGCACGGTGACCAACGCCGAGTTGAGCCCGGAGGAGAAGGACGCGATCAGCCACCGGGGCAAGGCGTTCCGCGCTCTCGCCGACGTCATCCGCGAGCAGGTGCTGGAACCAAGGCGCTGAGCCCGGTTCGGGTCGCCCGCCCCGTTCGCTGCCCGGTCTGCGTGCGGTGGTGGCCGCAGGTGTCGGTCAGCGGGCGGTGCAGACGGTGGCCGGGGCGACCTCGTGGACCGAGTAGAGCACGCCGATGGTGAAGCAGTAGTCCTCGGTCTCGTCGAGGTCGGTGAACGTCACGGTCATCTGGCTCTGGCCACCGGGAATGGTGTGCACGTCGAGCGGCTCGTTCGACCCGGCCAGGTACGCCACGGCCACATAGGACTGGGGGCCACCGGCCGGGGCGGTCCAGGCGAGCGTGACCGACGTACCTCGATCTTCCTCGATGCGTACGTCGGTCGGCGCCCCCTCGGTGCCCGCCGTGATCAGGGTCGGCTCGACGGTGATGCTGGGCGAGGCCGCGTTCGCCTCGGGAGGGTCCTCGGGTTGCCCGCTGCGGCTGAGGAACAGCAGGACACCGCTCGTCACCGCGATCACCACGACGCCGGCCAGCACCGCCAGCAGTCCGCCCCGGCGGCCGCCGCTCGGCGCCGTCACCGCGTCCCGGTACGGACGGGGCTCAGCGCGGATCGGGCTGGGTGCCGGCCACTCCGGGCGCGCGCTCTCGTCCGGCTGGGGCAGCCATCCGTCCTGTTCGACCACGGGCGGCGGGGT
>JADGGF010000698.1 GCA_019690055.1 Micromonosporaceae bacterium | reverse complement strand
TGCGCGGTACGCCAGGCCACGCCGTACTCGGCAGCGACCTCCGACACCGCCCGGTTCGACCCGGCGATCGCCTCGGCCAGCCGCTGGCGCAGCCGGCCGGTCAGCCGTGACCGGGGCGGAATCTCCGCGCTGACCTGCGTGAACGACGCCCGCGGACAGGCCGGCTCCTGGCAGGTCAGGCGGCGCTTGCGCCACCACAGCGCCACCTGCTGATCGGCCATCGGCAGATCACGGACGCGGACCAGTGGCCGCTCCTTCACCCGGCTGCTCGCCGTCCCGCAATCGGGGCAGATCCCTTGCTGCTCAATGGTTTCCACGACGACCTGGACCACCCGGTCGGCGACACGCACGACGTCGACGACACGGAAGGACTCCAGGCCAAACAACAG
Source organism: Micromonosporaceae bacterium (assembly GCA_019690055.1). Taxonomy (GTDB): domain Bacteria; phylum Actinomycetota; class Actinomycetes; order Mycobacteriales; family Micromonosporaceae; genus DATBGZ01. The sequence continues at coordinate 1,751 of JADGGF010000698.1, read as the reverse complement.
TGACGTAGGGTCGTCCATGCTCGTGGCCTCGCTGCCTGTTCGTTGTGAGAGACAAACAGCATGGCGAGGCCACGAGCCCTAATCACGCATCGACACCCCGCTCAAGTGCGAAGGACCCCTGAGCGCCGCTCAGCGGCGGTTCGACGCCTGGGTGAACCAAGGTAACGTTGCCACGGGAGTGGGACTGGCCGATGGCTACAATATCGTCGGTACGTTCTACGTGACGGTGGGGTAGTCGAGGTGGATGCGGAAGAGCAGGCACAAAGCCGCCCCTGGGTAGAGTGGATCAGCGCCATGCTCAGCGGCGAACCAGCTGCCCTGCTTGGTGATGCGGGTTTTCGTTCATCGGGGCTCGAGTTCACCCGCAACCTGGATGGTATGACACAGAATGTGTCATTTTCTGTCGTCGAGACACCTGTACATGCGCGTGGCTACTGGCAACTCGTTGGACATGTTGATCTGGTACTGCCGACCGCGGAGCAGATCTATCACTCGATGATGGAATCAGCGTCCGACCTTCGCTCGGGCAGGCCAATGCGAAGGCCGTTCGACGCTCTGCGGGACCGTCCGGGTGCGACTTGGCTCTTCCGGGATGCAGCCAGCGCTAGAGATCTGGAGCGCCCAGTTGCACGAGCGCTCGTCGACTATGTCCTTCCCTACTGCGAACTTACCCATGACTATGCCGGAGTCCTCGAGTGGTGTCGACGCGAGGTCGATCGCGCTCTCGATCTGCTGGAGCGGATGGGAAGACAGCCTGATCTAATCGGTCCGGGCGCGGTATTTGCCGCTGCGGTAGGCATTGCGGTTGGAGAAAAGGTCTTGGCCCGTGAAATTCTCGATCGCGCCTATCCTCAGGACTCGAAGTCGCGCACCCGCTATTCCAGCGCGTTTACGTTTGCCTTCTCGTGAAGCGCAACGGAGGGCAAGATCACCAACATGGATGGACAGGCGACCCGTTGCGGGTCCACGACGACGGTCGCGGGTTCGACCGGACCCGCGTGCTGGCCGGGAGCCGGGATCGCACGAATGGTTGCGGCCTCAACGGCCTCCGTTCCCGGGTCCAGCGTGTGGGTGTCACCCTGGATATCGAGAGCCCACCTACCGGAGGCACCACCGTGCTCGTGACTGTTCCCACCGCTAGCGGGGCAGCGCCGTGAGCGGGCGGCCGACGCGGCAATTTCGCGCAGCTTGCCGGAGCGGAATCTGTAGGTAACTCCGCGCAGCTTGCCGGAGCGGAATCTGTAGGTAACTCCGCGCAGCTTGCCGGAGCGGAATCTGCGAGTAATTTGGCTGCTCATCGTCGACGACCATCCCGTGGTCCGCAACGGGCTGCGCGGCACGTTCGAAGGCGAGCCCGGCGTCACCGTGGTCGGGGAGGCCGCCAGCGGCGAGGAGGCCATCGTCCTGGCGACGAGACTCGAGCCGGACGTCGTGCTGATGGATCTGCGGATGCCCGGGATGGGCGGGGTCGCCGCGACGCAGGAGCTGCGCCCCCGATGCCCGGCCACGCGGGTGGTCGTCCTCACAACGTTCGATTCCGACTCCGATAGTCCTGCCCGCCATCGAGGCCGGAGCGGTCAGCTACCTGCTCAAGGACGCGCCGGTCGACGAGCTGGTGCGGGCGGTCCGCGCGGCGCATCGGGGCGACTCGGTGTTCGCCCCCTTCGGCGGCAAGCCGGTTGATGCAGCAGGTGCGGGGCGGCGTTGCCCAACCACCCACGCTGACGGCGCGTGAGCGTGAGGTGCTGAGG
>JADGGF010000697.1 GCA_019690055.1 Micromonosporaceae bacterium | reverse complement strand
CACCCCCCGCATGGGCGCACCCGTCTACATCGTGTATTATCCGACGCGGTAGCCAGCCGCCACTGCAACGCCGGTAGCCGGGCCGCGGGCCGCCCAGGCGGCGCGCGGCCCCGTGGCGTCTCCGGCCCGTGTCGTGTCAACTGTCCACAGTGGCTGGCGAAGGTATGCGATAGCGCGGGCGACCGGGGCGCTCGTCGTGCCGGTCCCCGCCGCGTTCCAGCAGCGCCGCCACCGGAAGAGTGGCGGCGCCGAAGGCGACCGCGTCCGGCCCGAGCTGGCCCAGCTCGATGCTGGTCTGCGCCAGCGAGTGGCGCAGCGCGTGCGCGGCGACCGATTCGCGGATCGCCGGCAGCATGACCGTGCCCAGGGCCAACCCGGCCCACCCACCGAGCACGATGCGCTCGGGGTTGAACAGGTTGATGAGGTTGGCGATGCCGGCACCCAGATAACCGGCCGTCTCGTCGAGCACCCGGGCCGCGACCGTGGAGGTCCGCGCAGCGGCGATGAGCGCCTCCAGGCGGCTGCGCTCGTCGTCGCCCGGAAGGTCCCGGCTGCGCCGCGCCTGCCGGTACCGTTCGAGCACGCTCTCCGCGCCGACGTACGCCTCGAGGCAGCCCCGGGCGCCGCACCGGCACTGCCGTCCACCGTAGACGACCGTGGTGTGACCCCACTCGCCCGCGCTCGAGGTGGCGCCCTGGTAGGTGGCGCCGTTGGTGATGATGGCCGCGCCGACGCCGGAGCCGACGAGGGCCACGACCGCGTGCCGGAAGCCGCGCCCGGCCCCGAACCAGAGCTCGGCCTGGCCCTGCGTCTTGGCGCCGTTGTCGAAGTAGAGCGGCAGCCGCACGCCCGCCCGCCGGAGCAGATCGGCGAACGGCACCGCGTCCCACCCCATGACCTGGGCGTGCACGAGCGCCCGGGGTCCCCGTTCGACGGTCCCGGGGATGCCGATACCGACACCGATGATCGTCGACTCGTCGACGCCGCCGGCGGCGATGACCTCCCGCAGCCCGCCGGCGATGTTGTCCACGACGGTCTGCGGGTCGGGGCGTGGCGTCGACAGCGGCCGTTCGATGGCGGCCAGGCGGGTGATCGTGAGGTCGAACAACTCCACCTTCACGCCCGTTTCGCCGACGTCGATACCAATGACCTGCCCGTAGTCGGGGTTCACCCGCAGCAACACCCGGGGCCGGCCACCGTCCGAGTCGACCAGGCCGGCCTCCACGACCAGCCCCTCCTCCACCAGGTCGCCGGTCACGTTGCTGACGGTGGCCGCCGACAGCCCGGTCAGACCCACGAGGTCCTGTCGGCTGACGGGACCCTCGAAGTACAGGCGCGACAGCACGGCCGAGCGGTTGCGTCGGCGAAGGTCGCGCATCGTGGCGCGGCTGGACTCCATCGGATTCCCCATCGTGGTCCGGTCGGCGGCTGAGGTATTGACCTCAGCATGCCGTGGCGGTTAAATCAAGGCCATAGTACAAGACTTGAATTAAGTTCCGGTCGGCGTACCGGCACCGCCTGAGCGGTCCCGGGTGGAGGCCCGGGGTACGCCGGCACCATGCCTCCGCCCCACCGTCCAGACCCGTACCGACCCTTCTCGCCCGGGCACCGGAGCAGACCGCCTGGGGCAGGCCTTCCTACCCGTCAGGAGAAAGGAAGCACCTCCGTGAGACTGAAGAGACGAAGCGCGCTGGCCTTGGCGGCCGCGCTGGTGGTTCCCCTCGTCGCCGCGTGCAATTCCGCCGAGGAGTCCGACTCGCTCGAGGGTGTCACGATCACCTACTGGGCCAGCAACCAGGGCACGAGCCTCGAGCACGACGCCGCGGTGCTGCAGCCCGAGCTGGACAAGTTCAAGGAGCGGACCGGCATCACGGTCAACCTCGAGGTCATCGGCTGGGACAACCTGCTCAACCGCATTCTCGCCGCAGCGACCTCGGGCCAGGGGCCCGACGTGCTCAACATCGGCAACACGTGGTCGGCGTCGCTGCAGGCGACCGGCGCGTTCCTCCCGTTCGACGACGAGACGATGGCAGCCATCGGCGGCGGGGACCGCTTCCTCGAGGGCAGCCTCTCCGCCACCGGCGCCCCGGGCCAGCCGCCGGTCGGCGTGCCGCTGTACAGCATGGCGTACGTCCTGTACTACAA
>JADGGF010000696.1 GCA_019690055.1 Micromonosporaceae bacterium | reverse complement strand
CACCCATCCTGCCCCCGACCCCCGACAATCCCGGCATCCGCGCCCGCTGGGCGCCCGGTGGCCCGCGGGCCGCCCGTTGGCCGGAGGGGCGCCTTCCCGACACCGTCAGGAAGGACGCCCTCCTAGCCATGAGGCGTCAAGAGGGCGTCCTTCCTGCCTCCGAGGTTCCGGCACGGGCCGGGCTATCGCGCGTGGGAGACGATGTCGTGGTACTGGGGGTTCTTGGTGAGCCAGGACCGGAGGAACGGGCACAGCACCACGGCTCGCCGGCCGCGCGAGCGCACGTCGTCCATCGCGAACCGGGCCAGCGCGGTGGCGACCCCGCGACCCTGGAACCCCTCGAGGGTCTCGGTGTGGATCAGGACAAGCTCGTCGTCGCGCTCCCGGTAGTCCAGGTAGCCGGCGAGCCGGTCGTCGAGGTGCGCCTCGTAGCGGTGGTGCGTGTCGTCCCGACGAACCACTACGTCGGCCTGCTGCGTCGTCATGCCACCCAACATCCCACCCCGCAGTCGGGATGCCCAGACGACAGCGGAAATCGACCGCTGCCCGGGACGACGCACCCGGTTGCGCGGGACCCGCATCCGGGCCCCGCGGCGCGTGGCCAGGGAGGTCAGGGTGGCCGGGCGGCGTGCGCGTCAGCCGAGCGAGGCCGTCGCCAGGCGTACGCCGAAGCCCACGAACACGGCGCCCACACCGGCGGTGAGCCCGGCCGACAGCCGGCGGCGACGGCGGAACTGGGTCGCCAGGTAGGTGCCGCTGAAGATCAGCACGCTCAGGTAGAGCCCGCTGCAGATCTGCACGATGCCGGCCAGCAGCAGGAACGACAGCGCGGGGTAGGGGTACGTCGGGTCCAGGAACTGCACAAAGAACGAAATAAAGAAGAGTATCGCCTTCGGGTTCAGTAGCGAGATCACCGCGGCCCGGCGGAACGGCTTGGGCGAGGACTCCTCGGGCAGCGGGGCCGGCTGCTCGGTGGCCGCAGGAGTCTCGGTCGCCCGCCGGCGGACGCGCCGGATGGCGTTGACCGCCATCGACGCCCCGACCCAGGTGAGGTAGGCCGCGCCGGCGTACTTGACCACCATGAACAGCGGCGGGTACGCCCGCAGCAGCGACGCCGCCCCGAGGGCGGCGGCGAGCATGAGCACGCTGTCGCCGAGAAACACACCGGCCGCGGCGCGGTAGCCGGCCCGCACGCCGTAGCGGGCCGCCGTCGTCAGGACGAACAGCGAGTTCGGGCCGGGCAGCAGGATGATCGCGATGGTGCCGAGGATGTACGTCGGCAGGTCGGTGACGCCGAGCATGGCGCCCATCTTCACCCGCTGTCCGGACCCGCCGTGACGCGGGCGTCCGCCGGTGGTCGGGCGTCACAGTCGGAGGCCGGCAGGTAGGCCGGGACCGGCACGCGGACGCCCTTGTCGGGCTGTGGTCGGCCCGGGGTCAGCCGGAGCGGGATCACGCCGGCCCAGTAGGGCAGGGCGAGGTCCTCCTCGTCGTCGGCGGCCCCGCCGAGGCGGGCCTTGACGGACGCCTCCCGCAGGGTGATCGCGAGCACGGCCACCTCGGCGAGCTCCTTCGGCGTGGGCGGGCGGGAGTCGGCGGAGCGGCCGTTCCCGACCTTGTCCACCAGGGCGGCCAGCGCGCGCCACTTCTCGTCCTCGTTGGTGACCAGGTGGGCCACGCCGTGCACGACCACCGAGCGGTAGTTGACGCTGTGGTGGGTCCACGACCGGGCGAGCACCAGCGCGTCGAGGTGGGTCACGGTCACGCACACCCGCAGCCCGGCCCCCCGCGCCGCGAGCATCGGGCCGGAGCCGGTCGAGCCATGTAGATACAGCGTGTCGTCGATGCGGGCGTGGAGCGTGGGGAGGACCCGGGGTTCGCCGTCGACCACGAAGCCCAGGTGGCAGTACAGGGCTTCGTCGATGATCGCGGCCGCGGTCGCGCGTTGGTAGGAGACCCGGTCCCGCTTGCGGTGCGGGGTGGTCCGGGGCGTCGTGGGGAACGTCTCGGTCGTCATGGCATCGCCCCTTGGCTCGGCGATTTTGTACTAGTACAATCTGTTGATTGTGCCAGTACGTTATCAGATCGCCGGGCGGAGCGCTGCCGAGATAGCGGCCAGCGTCGAGGAGGGCGTGCGGTCGGGGGCGCTGGGGC
>JADGGF010000695.1 GCA_019690055.1 Micromonosporaceae bacterium | reverse complement strand
GCCGTGCACGACCCGGATGTCCTCGGGCGGGATGCCGAGCTCCTCGGCCACGATCTGGGCGAACGTGGTCTCGTGGCCCTGCCCCTGCGTCTGGCAGGAGATTCGCAGCTCGGCGCCGCCGCTGGGGTGCACGACGAGCGAGGCGGCATCGGCCATGCCGAGTCCCTTGATGTCCATGTGTCGACGCGGGCCGGCGCCGACCGCCTCGGTGAAGAACGAGACGCCGATCCCCATCAGCTCGCCACGTTCCCGGCGCTCCGCCTGCTCCCGGCGCAGCTGTTCGTAGCCGGCCAGTCGCAGCGCCTCCTGCAGGGTCGCCGCGTAGTTGCCGGAGTCGTACGTCCAGCCGGTCGCCGTCCGGTAGGGGAACTGGTCGGCGCGCAGCAGGTTGCGCCGCCGCAGCTCCACGGGGTCCATCGCCAGCTCGGCGGCCAGGCAGTCGACCAGCCGCTCGATGAGGTACACCGCCTCGGTGATCCGGAACGAGCAGGCGTACGCGACACCCCCCGGGGCCTTGTTGGTGTAGACGGCGGTCACGCGGCAGTAGGCGGCGCCGATGTCGTAGCTGCCGGTGAAGACGCCGCCGAAGAAGCCGGCCGGGTACCGACTCGGCACGGCCACCGCGTTGAAGGCGCCGTGGTCGGCCAGCACGGTGGCCCGGACGGCGAGGATCTTCCCGTCCCGCGTCGCCGCAATCTCACCGGTCATGTGGTAGTCCCGCGCGAACGCGGTGGAGACGAGGTTTTCGTACCGGTCCTCGGTCCACTTGACCGGCCGGCCCAGCAGCCGCGAGGCGACGATGGCGCAGATATAGCCGGGATAGATGGGCACCTTGTTGCCGAACCCGCCGCCGATGTCCGGGGAGATCACCCGGATCCGGTGCTCGGGCAACCCGGCCAGGGACGCGAACAGCGTGCGGTGGGCGTGGGGGGCCTGGGTGGTGCACCACACGGTCAACGTCTGCTCGACCGGATCGAAGTCGGCCACCGCCCCGCACGTCTCCAGCGGCGCCGGGTGCACCCGTGGGTAGACCATCTCCTGCCGTACGGTCACCACGTCGTCCCGCGCGAAGATGGCATCGACCGCGACCCGGTCGCCGGCCTCCCAGTCGAAGCAGTGGTTGGGTGGGCCGGTCTTGCCGCCCGCGACCAGATCGTCGCGGACCACGGGAGCGTCCGGGTCCAGCGCGGTGCGGGCGTCGACGACGGGCGGCAGGGGCTCGTACTCGACGTCGATCAGCTCCAGGGCGTCCCGGGCCGCGTAGCGGTCGGTCGCCACCACGAACGCCACCTCCTGGCCCTGGAAGCGGACCTTGTCGGTGGCGAGCACCGCCTGCACGTCATCGGCGAGCGTGGGCATCCAGGACAGGTCGGCCAGCATCTCGCCGGTGACGACGACCTTGACCTTCGGGTGTGCCTGCGCGGCCGTGGTGTCGATGCGCAGGATGCGGGCGTGGGCCAGCGGGGAGCGAAGGATCGCCAGGTGCAGCAGTCCGGGCAGGGCGATGTCGTCGACGAACCGGCCCCGGCCCCGCAGGAAGCGGGCGTCCTCCTTGCGCAGCATCCGGCCGTGGCCGATGGGCGGGTGGCCGTTGCCGCCGTGTCCATCGTGGACCCGGACGCTGTCCATCTGGCCGTGGTCCACCTGGTCGTCGCCGAGCCGTCTGGTCGCGGTCACTGGCCCCCCTCGGTGGCCGCCGTACGGGTCCGCTTCTGCTCGGCCGCGGCCCAGCGGATGGCGCGCACGATCGAGGCGTAGCCGGTGCACCGGCACACCTGGCCTGAGATCGCCTCCCGGATCTGGTCCTCCGACGGGTCCGGGTTACGGTCGAGCAGGGCCCGGGCGGTCATCAGCATGCCCGGCGTACAGAAGCCACATTGGACACCATGGCAGGCGAGGAAGGCCCGCTGCACGACATCCAGCTCGCCCGCGACCTCCAGCCCTTCGACCGTACGGACGTCGTGGCCGTCGGCCATCACGGTCAGCACGGTGCAGGACTTCACCGGCTCGCCGTCGAGCCACACGGCGCAGGCGCCGCAGTTGCTGGTGTCGCAGCCCCAGTGGGTGCCGGTCAGTCCGAGCTCGTCGCGCAGGAAGTGGACCAGCAGCAGGCGCGGCTCGACGTCGCGGCGGACCTGTTCGCCGTTGACCGTCA
>JADGGF010000694.1 GCA_019690055.1 Micromonosporaceae bacterium | reverse complement strand
CCGTACTGCTGGCTGGAGCCGTATTGCTGGCTGGAGCCGTACGGCGGGGCGGACGCCGGTGGCGGTCCGTACTGCGGGCGCGGCTGGTACTGCGGCACCTGCGGAGACGGAGGCGGCGGTGGTGGCGGTGGCGCCTGGACGACCTTTACCACGGTCTTCGGGCGAGGGCTGGTGATCTTGTCGCCGATCCAGTTCAACGCGCCTGAGGCGACGCCGATGAAGACGGCGGCGACGATCACCCACCAGGTGAGCTCGACCCGGAACGCCGAATCGATCCTGTTCGCGATGACCCCGGTGAGGAAGAGCATCGCGCCGTTGATGACCAGCGAGAACAGACCGAAGGTGAGGATCCGGATGGGGAAGGTGACAAACCGCACCACCGGCTTCACCAGCAGGTTCACCAGGCCGAAGATGACCGTCACGACCAGGATCGTCTGCACGGCCTGACGGGTGGTGTCAGCCGAGAGCGAGATCGCGTGGTCGAACATCTCCCGGTCAAAGACCAGGGTGCTCAGGTAGACCGCGGTGGCCGACCCGGCGAACGGGACGAGAAGGCCGAGGAGTCGACGTACCATCGCGCGATCGTCCCACAGGTAGCGCCGCAGGGACAGTCGTAGCCCGCCTCTCGGCCGACTCCGTGTGTCATCGCCGTCCCGCTGCGGTGCCCCGCGCCCACGCCACGGCCGAATTACTCTGTGGCGGTCGCTACGGGAGGGGTCGATGGCGTCGCGATCGGACCAGTTGCATTCGCACCAGTTCGCCCTGCAGCGAGTGGTGGGCGCCTTGGCCATGCGCGATCCCGATTCGGCCACCTCGCCGGGGCGTCGGATCGGCGGCGCCCTGTTCGCGAGCGTCATGGTCGCGGTGCTCGCGGTGGCCGCCGTCGGGGTCTACGGCCTGCTTCGCCCCGGCACGGGCGATGCCTGGCGGGAGGGCCGGGCCACGATCATCGAGAAGGAGACGGGCGCCCGGTACGTCTACGTCGACGGCGTGCTCTATCCCGTCCTCAACTACACCTCGGCGATCCTGCTGTTGGGCACCACCGAGACCGTGCAGGTGGCGCGGTCGGCCCTGGTGGGCGTGCCCCGCGGCACCCCCGTGGGGATCCCGGGTGTGCCCGATCCGTTGCCGGGTCCCGACCAGCTCGTGACCGATCCCTGGACGCTGTGTTCCCGGCCGGCCAGCTCGGATTCCGGACCCGAGTCGGTACTGCGCATCGGCTGGGTGCCGGAGGCGGCGCCCCTGGGCGACGCGGGGATCCTCGCCGTCGACTCCACCGGCGAGTTCCACCTGGTGTGGAACAACCGCCGGTTCGCCCTGGTCGACCCCGAGCTCGTGCTCGCCGCCTTCACGTGGGTCGAATCGTCGGCCGTCGAGATGTCCACGGCGGTGCTCAACACGATTCCGGCCGGCCCCGCACTCGGACCCGTGTCGACGCCACGCTCGGCCCGGGCCTCGGCCCTGCCCGGGCTGCGGGTCGGCGAGGTGTTCGTGGTGACCAACCCGGATGGCCGCCGGCTCTACGGGGTGGCGCTCGAGGACGGGGTGAGCACGGTGACGGCGGTGCAGGCCGCGCTCCTGGTAGCCGACAACGCCAACGGCGGTGACCCGGCCCGGGAGATCAGCCCGGCCGACTACGCGGCCGCCCCGAAGCTGCCGGACCTCGTGCCGACCGGCGACGACGCTCCCCCGGCGCACACGCCGACCCAGGTCTCCCCTGGCCAGCGCGGCGCGGTCTGCGCCACGTTCACCCCGGGCACAGCCCTGCCAACGGTGACAATTGTCGATGCGTTGCCGCCGGTGACCGGAGAGACGGCGGTGCCGCCGGACCCGGAGGCGGTGGGACTGCTCGCCGACCACGTCGCGGTCCCGCCCGGGCGCGGTGTGCTTGTCGAGTCGCTCGCCAGCCCCACCGCGCCGTCCGGTTCGCTCGCCGTGGTCTCCGATCTGGGGCAGCGCTTCGCGGTGCCGTCGGCCGATCTGCTCGGTGTGCTCGGGTACGGTTCCGTCCAACCGCAACGCCTGCCCGCCTCGCTGGTTGCGCTCGTGCCGGCGGGGCCCGCTCTGGACCCGGCCGCGGCCGGCCTCCCGGCGAACCGCGGCTGATCACCCGCTGACGAAGGCTGACCACATCGAGGGCCCGAGGCCCGTGCGAGC
>JADGGF010000693.1 GCA_019690055.1 Micromonosporaceae bacterium | reverse complement strand
CGCCCGCGGCGTCCCCGCGCGGGCCCCGGCCAAGTCGCGGCGGCGGCGTTCCGCGGGTCCGCCGGTGCGGGCGGCCGACCGCCCGGTCTACCGCGACCGCGACCCGGTCTCCGAGCTCGCCCTCACCGAGATCGCCGGCCACCTCACCTTCACGCGCACGATGGTCACCGCGTGGTACTGGCTGCCCGAGGTGCGGTGGGCGTTCCGGCCGGACATGGAGCGCGAGGCGCTGATCATCGCCATGTCGGAGCAGTACGCCGGCCTCGCCGGGTTCCGGCTGCACCTGCGCCGCACCACGCGGCCCTTCGCCGCGGACGAGTGGGCGCGGACGCTGGACCAGAACACCCCGCGTCCGCTGCCGGACGTGCCCGGTGCGCCCACCTGGGGGGATCACCTCGTCGGGGCCCAGCGGCACCTGCTCTCGTTGAACCACTCGGAGGGGCAGACCTTCCTGGGCATCTCGTTCGCCCGCCGGACGCTCGGGGACACCTTCGCCGAGCGATTCCTGCGGAAGGGGTCCGGCGAGGCGGAGCGGCGGCGGTGGGCCCGTGTGGTGGAGCAGTTCGACGAGATCCTCGGCTCCTTCGGCATGCGCGGGCGGCGGGTGACCCCGGCCGAACTGGAGTGGCTGCTCTACCGCTCGGTGGCGCTGGGCATGTCGCCGCCCCGGCTGCTCTCCGCCTCCGGCGAGCCGCAGTGGGCCAAGGGTGACCTGCTGGCCCTGACCGAACAAATCGAAAGATTCCGGTCGCCCTACGGGTCGACGACCCGGCTGGTGAACCGGCTCACGGGCGAGGAACGGCACGTGGCGGTGTTGACCGTCGGCCGGATGGAGCCCCTGGAGATTCCGCAGCGACACGAGCCGTGGCTGCACTACCACGAACGCCTGCCCTGGCCGATGGAGATATCGTCCAGAGTGGACATTCTGGGGCCCGGCGACTCCTTCCGTAACCTGGAGCACCGGCTGCGGATGATCCGGTCCCAGCAGCTCGACTACGCCGAGCACGGCATGGACGCCCCGCCGGAGCTGGAGCGGTTGGCCCAACGAGCCCTGGTGCTGGGTGACGAAATGACCACCGGGCTGCCCGTCGACTCCACCCGGGTGCACGGCTGGCACCGGATCGCGGTCTCGGGCGCCACCCGCGAGGAGTGCCTGGAGCGGGCCCGCCGGCTCATCCAGATGTATCAACGCGACATGCGGATCTCGCTGCAGCACCCGAAGGGGCAGGAAGCGCTGGTCCGCGAGTTCATCCCCGGCGAGCCGCTCGCCTCCACCGCCTACCTGCGCCGCATGCCGGTCAAGCTGTTCGCCGCGGCGATGCCGCAGGCGGCCTCCACCGTGGGCGACCGGCGCGGCGACCTCATCGGGCGGACCGCCGGCACCTCGCGACGCCCGGTTTTCCTCGATCTCCATTTCCCGATGGAGGTCCGGGAGCGGTCCGGCCTGGCGGTGTTCGTGGCCGAGCCGGGCGGTGGCAAGTCGACGCTGCTCGGAGCGCTGGGCTACCTGGCCGCCCGGCGCGGCGTTCAGGTGACGCTGCTCGATCCCTCCGGGCCGCTCGCGCGGCTGACCCAGATGCCCGAGCTCAAGCCGTACTCGCGCGTGCTGAACCTGACCGGCTCGGAGCAGGGCACGCTCGCGCCGTACGCACTGATCCCGACCCCGCAACGGGACCACTTCCAGCCCGGCCCGGCCGGCGACCAGGAGTGGGCGATCGCGGTCTCCAACGCGCGGGCCGAGCGCCGCATGCTCGTGCACGACATCTGCTCGATGCTGCTGCCCCCGCAGGTGGCGCGGGAGGCGTCGACCGCGTCGTTCCTGCGCCACGCGGTGCGGACCGTACCGGCCGAGGAGACGTCCACACTGGACGACGTCGTGCGGTGCCTGCACGGGATGGGCGACGCGGCCGCCGTCGAGCTCGGCAACCTGCTGCTCGACACGGCCGAGATGCCGCTGGCGATGCTCTTCTTCGGCTCCCCGCCGCCCGGCGTGGTCGCCGACCAGGCGATGCTCACGGTGATCACGATGGCCGGGCTGCGGCTGCCGGACCTGAAGATCGAGCGCGACTATTGGTCGGCCGAGGAGCAGCTCGCCCTGCCCATGCTGCACACGGCCCACCGGCTCGCCGTACGTCGGGCGTACGGCGGTCCCATGGAGACCCG
>JADGGF010000055.1 GCA_019690055.1 Micromonosporaceae bacterium | reverse complement strand
GTCGTACGCCTTGGAGAGCGCGATCATGACCCTGGTCGGTCTGCGCAATTCACCGGCGCGGCCCGGGTCGGGGGGTGCGGCGCGGTCACGGCGGGGGACGGGGTGAATCACGCACCGCTGTACCACCGTCTGCTCCGGCTGCGGCACTACCAGCCGGGACCAGTGATGACGGCCGTGCTGTTCGAGGGGTCGATCGCCGTGTCGGCGCTGCTGGCTCTGGCCGAGCTGCTCAACTGGTGGAGCGTGCTGGCCATCCCGCTCACCGTGGCGGCGATGGTGAAGTTCAACGACGTCGTGGCCGGCCTGGCCCGCCGACCGCCGCGCCGACCACCGGCCCGGGGCGTGGCTCGCGGCCGAGCCCCCTCGATCCCGAGCCGCTCGTGCTGAGCGGGTGGGTACCCGAACAGCCAGGTACTCAGCTGGCGAGTGACGCGAGCTTCTTGGCGATCGCCGACTTGCGGTTCGCCGCCTGGTTGGGGTGAATGACACCCTTGCTCGCGGCCTTGTCGAGCTTGCGGGCGGCGTCGCGCATCAGCACCGTCGCCGTCTCGATGTCGCCGGTGGCGGCGGTCTCGTGGAACTTGCGGATCGCCGTCTTCAGCGACGACTTGACCGACTTGTTCCGCAGCCGGCGCTTCTCGTTCTGCCGGTTGCGCTTGATCTGGGACTTGATGTTCGCCACGCGACGGCCTCGTTCGGTTCGGTCAGTTCTCGTTCGGTTGGGTAGTCGTTCGGTTCGGTGGGCGCGCGGCGCCCATCCGCGCTCACCCACTGACTTGGTCTCTCGCACACACGGGACAGCCCGGCTGCCCGGAGGCGAACCAGTGGGTCAGCGTACCAGCCGGGAATGTTCCGAATCAAACCAGCCCAGACGGCCCGACGCGCCGGGACCGTGCTTCACCGGCGGGGCGATCGCTGGATGCCAGACTTGCCTGCCATGGACATCGACCGGTTCTGGCAGCTGATCGACCAGGCGCGCGCGGCGGCGGGCCCGCAGGCGGACCAGGCCGTCCGCGACGTGGACCTGCCCGACGACGTCGTCGACGAGGAGCAGATCCAGGCGCTGATCGACGCCGCCTGGGCCGAGGTCAGCCGCGAGCGCGAGGCGGGCACCGCGGCCGACCTGACCGACGACCCGGAGCTGCTCGACGCCGAGCTGGTCGACGGTGAGGACGAGGAGGACGATCTCACCGACCCGGTGGCGGTCGCGCTGTTCAAGCTGCTGATCCAGCTTCCGGCGGCCGAGATCGCCGACTTCGACAACACCTTCGAGGACATCCGGGCGCAGGCGGACACGCCCGAGATGGTCGCGGCGGCCACGCTGATCGAGCACGGGTTCTTCGGTGCCGACAGCTTCGACGACTTCCGGGCCGGACTGGTCGCCCTGGGCCGCGCCACCTTCGAGGCCGCGGTCGCCAACCCCGACTCGCTGGCCGACCACCCCGCGGTCAAGGAGATCGCGACCGCCGCCGACCCGCGCTGGCTGGGCCGGGAGGACGTGCTGTTCGTGGCCAGCTACGCGTACGCCGAGGTGACCGGCGAGGACCCGGTGACGTTCTTCGACTTCGCCGAGTCGCTGCGGGAGGCGCCGCCGCCCGCCGGGGACGCGACGGACGAGGAGGAGTGGGAGGTCCTCGACGAGGCGCAGACCCGCGCGCGGCTGCCCCGGCTGTCGGAGCTGTTCTACGAGCGCGCCGCCCGCAACCGCCGTCGTCTGCTGGGGCGCCTGAACCCCACCCCGTGATCGGCCCTCTCCCTCGCCGCGCGCGGCGGTCCGGAGCCGTACGGCCGCCCAGCGCGTACCGCCGCCCAGCCCGTACGGCCGCTCAGCGCAAGCCGACCGCGACGGGCGTGGGACGATAGGGCCTGACCATGACCGCTGGCTCCGGCGGCGGCGTGCCGAGCCGGACGAAGTCGATCACAGCAAGGACCACGGTGGCCACTGAGCCGACACGACCCGCCGACGCGCCCAGGACCGAGCCCGGCGCGACCGACCCGGCCCGCATCCGCAACTTCTGCATCATCGCCCACATCGACCATGGGAAGTCGACGTTGGCGGACCGCATGCTGCAGATCACCGGCGTGGTCGATCCCCGCCAGATGCGCGACCAGTACCTCGACCGGATGGACATCGAGCGCGAGCGGGGCATCACGATCAAGAGCCAGGCGGTCCGGCTGCCGTGGCGGGTGCGCTCGGGCGAGCGGGCCGGCGAGGACGCCGTGCTCAACATGATCGACACCCCCGGGCACGTGGACTTCACCTACGAGGTGTCCCGCAGCCTGGCCGCCTGCGAAGGGGCGGTGCTGCTGGTCGACGCCGCCCAGGGCATCGAGGCGCAGACCCTGGCGAACCTCTACCTTGCCCTGGAGAACGACCTCACGATCATCCCGGTCCTCAACAAGATCGACCTGCCCGCCGCCCAGCCGGACCGATACGCCGAGGAGCTGGCCCGGCTGATCGGCTGCGAGCCGGACGACTGCCTGCGCGTGTCGGGGAAGACCGGCGAGGGGGTCGAGCACCTGCTCGACGAGATCGTGCGCCAGGTCCCGGCCCCCGTCGGCGACCCGGACGCGCCGGCCCGCGCCATGATCTTCGACTCCGTCTACGACGTGTACCGGGGCGTGGTGACGTACGTCCGGGTCGTCGACGGCCGCATCGAGGCCCGCGACCGCATCCGGATGATGTCGACCGGGGCCACCCACGAGCTGCTCGAGCTCGGGGTGATCTCACCCGAGCCGATCAAGGCGGGCGCGCTCGGGGTGGGCGAGGTCGGCTACCTCATGACCGGCGTGAAGGACGTGCGGCAGTCCCGGGTGGGTGACACGGTCACGATCAACGCCCGGCCGGCCCAGACGCCGCTGGCCGGGTACAAGGACCCCAAGCCGATGGTCTACTCGGGGCTGTATCCCATCGACGGCTCCGACTATCCGAATCTCCGCGACGCGCTGGACAAGCTGAAGCTCAACGACGCCGCCCTGGGCTACGAGCCGGAGACCTCGGCCGCGCTGGGCTTCGGCTTCCGCTGCGGCTTTCTCGGCCTGCTGCACCTGGAGATCATTCGGGAGCGGTTGGAGCGCGAGTTCAACCTGGACCTGATCTCGACCGCGCCCAACGTGGTCTACCGGGTGGTGCTCGACGACGGCCGCGAGGTGACGGTCACCAACCCCAGCGAGTACCCGACCGGCAAGGTGGCGGAGGTGTACGAGCCGATCGTGCGGGCCACCATCCTGACCCCGACCGACTACGTGGGCGCAGTGATGGAGCTGTGCCAGGGCCGGCGCGGCACCCTGCTGGGCATGGACTACCTCTCGGCCGACCGGGTCGAGCTGCGCTACACCCTGCCCCTGGCGGAGATCATCTACGACTTCTTCGACCAGTTGAAGAGCCGCACCAAGGGGTACGCCTCGCTGGACTACGAGCCGAGCGGGGAGCAGAAGTCCGATCTGGTCAAAGTGGACATCCTCCTGCACGGGGAGCCGGTCGATGCCTTCTCGGCGATCGTCCACAAGGAGAAGGCCTACAACTACGGCGTGGCGATCACGTCGAAGCTGCGGTCGCTCATCCCCCGGCAGCAGTTCGAGGTGCCGATCCAGGCCGCGATCGGTTCCCGGGTCATTGCCCGCGAAACCATCCGGGCTCTCCGCAAGGACGTGCTGGCCAAGTGCTACGGCGGCGACATCACGCGCAAGCGGAAGCTGCTGGAGAAGCAGAAGGAAGGCAAGAAGCGCATGAAGATGGTCGGCCGGGTCGAGGTGCCCCAGGAGGCTTTCATCGCGGCGTTGTCCACATCGGACACCTCCAGCGACGGGAAAGGCTCCGGCGGCCGCAAGTGACGGTGACAGCTCGCTTCTGCTCGCGGTGCGCCGCGCCGCTGCCCCATCACCCGCCGGTGGCCTGCCCCGCCTGCGGCTACGCGCACTGGGTCAACCCCCGGCCGACCGGCTCGGTCGTCATCGTCGATGGCTCGCGATTCCTGGCGGTGCGCCGGGCGCGGGAGCCGCGGGCGGGCTGGTGGGACATCCCGGGCGGCTTCTGCGACGCTTGGGAGCCGCCGGCCGACGCCGCGGTCCGGGAGGCCCGGGAGGAGCTGGGCCTCGAGGTGCGCCTGGACCGGTTCATCGGCATGTACATAGGTGAGTACCACTATCAGGACGAACGCGTGCCGGTGCTGGACTGCTTCTGGCGGGCGAGCGTCGTCGACGGCGACCTCACGCTCGACGAGACCGAGGCGAGCGAGTACGCGTGGCTGCCGCTGGCCGAACCGCCGCCCATGGCCTTCGCGACCCAGGACCGCGCCCTGGCCGACCTCGTGGCGCAGGACCCCGACGGGCACCGGTGATCGTCACTCCCCGGTGATCGTCAGCGCGGGCGCCCCATAGGCTTCGCCTGTGACCGCGCTGGTACTGGGACTGGTGGGCCTGTTGGGCCTCGTCATCGGCTCCTTCCTCAACGTGGTGATCCACCGCGTGCCCCGGGGCGAGTCACTGGTGTCGCCGCCGTCGCGCTGCCCGGCGTGTGACGCTCCGATCCGGCCCTGGCACAACGTGCCGGTGGTCAGTTGGCTCGTCCTGCGCGGGCGCTGCGCCGCCTGCGGCGCGCGCATCAGCGTGCAGTACCCCCTGGTCGAGGCGGGAACCGCGGCGCTGTTCGTGCTGCTGACCGTACGCCTGTCCGCGCTCGGGGAGCTGGCGGCGCTGCCGGCGTTCCTGTACTTCGGTGCTCTCGGCCTGGCCCTGGCGCTCATCGACCTGGAGGTCCGGCGCCTGCCCGACCGGCTGGTGCTGCCGTCGTATCCCATCCTCGCGGTCCTGTTCGCCGGCGCCGCCTGGTGGCGCGGCGACTGGCCGACCCTGCTGCGGGCGGTGCTGGGAGCAGCCGCGTTGTTCGCGTTCTACTTCGCGGTGGCGTTCATCCATCCGGCCGGCATGGGCTTCGGCGACGTCAAGCTGGCCGGCCTCGTCGGCGGTGTGCTGGCCTGGCTGTCCTGGCCGACGCTCGCCATCGGCGCCTTCGCCGGGTTCCTCCTCGGGGCGATCGTCGGGGTGGCGCTCATCGCGGCCGGGCGAGCCGGGCGCAAGACCGCGGTCCCGTTCGGCCCGTTCATGGTCGCGGGCGCGCTGCTCGCCGTCTTCGTGGCCGAGCCCATCGCGGACTGGTACGCCAGTCTGCTCGGCCTGGCTTGACCGCTCCCGCCTCGCCCGACAGGTCACCGTCTGGGCACCCGACCAGTCGCCGACTGCCCGGATGGTGACCTTCCGGGCAGTTACTCCACAGTGGACGTACGGTCAGCTGGTGGCGTTCCAGGCGTAGATGCTGACCTGACGTTGGCCGGGGACCGGCGTCCCGGAAGGGTCGTCGAGACCGACCGCCGCCGTGAGATAGTGCTGCCCGCTCGTGCTGCACGTGCTCTCCCCGGGGCACACGTACACGGCGAGGTGCACCACGGTGCGCGCCTGCCCCGGACCCGGTGGGGCCGACGAGAAGGGCATCGCGAACGAGACGTTGCCCGTGCCGGTCAGGTCGAACCGTCGGGCCACCACGCCGCCGACGAAGGACCCCTGGTACGCGCCGGGCGGGTTGTTCAGGTTCACGCCGATCCAGGCCAGCGGTGCGTAGGTGGCCCCGCGCACGTACAGCTGGGCCGACCCGTCGACCCGCAGCATCCGGCACCGCTGCGGGTTGTTGCCGTTCTCGTTGCCCGAGCTCGCCGTCACACAGCCGGTCTGGGCACCCACCGACCCCACACCCTGCCGCAGGCCGTGGATCGCCACCGGCGGCTGGCCGGCGGTCGGCGCCATGGCGCAGACCTGGACCCGGGCGTTGCTGCTGATCGACCACTGGGACCGGCTGCCGAAGACGAAGAGCACGCCGCCGCCCGGTTCGTCGCAGGCCGGGGTCGGGAAGGTGGTCACCGGTTGGGGTGGCATCGCGGTCGGGCGGCCCGCCACGAGCGTGCCCCGGGTGACCTCCCAAATGTTGTTGCTGTTTGTGGGGCTGTTGAAGTTGAACCAGTACACACCGGGCCGGAAGTCGTAGACGGTCTGGGCCGACCCGCAGGTGCTCAGGTTGGTCGCGTTGTTCAGCACGCTGGCGCTCGTGTACACACCCGGCTGGAAGGTGATCCGGGCCGTGTTGGCGTCGCAACTGGCCTGAGGCTGGCCGGTCGCGGTGACGTAGGTCGGCGTGGGCGCGGTCGGCTGCGGGCCCGACGGCAGTGGCAGCGCGTCCGGCGGGTTCACGGTCGCCTGACAGTACGCCGGGTCGGGGTTGGCGCGGTCGAGGGTCACGCCAGCGACCGTGATGTCGGCCGAGTTACTGATCTCGCATGTGCCCGCGGCGAGCGTGCCGTTGGTGATGGCGGTGATGCCGTGCTCGGCGCGGATGGTCCCGGTCGTGCTCACGGTGCCGGTGAAGGCGACCGGCTTCTGGTTGCCCTCACCCTGGACGTTGACCGTGATGCCGGCCTCGTCACTGCCCGATTGAGGCAGGGCGAGCACGGCGTACGGGAACGACGCGAGCGGGGTCGGCACCGAACTGACTCCGGCGTCGTAGGTGCACTGCACCGTCGCGGCGGTCGTGCCGTCGGGCAGGGGCGGCAGGTCGAGCGTGTCGGTGTCCCCGAAGCAGGCGCCGGACGCGCCCGTGTACACCCCCCGGCGCAGCTCGTTGATCGCGACCTGGGCCGCCGCCTCGGCGGCCGCCGCCTGGGCGGCCTGCTCACGCACGGCCGTGGTGGCCCGGACGTTCGCAATAGCCACCGTGATGACCCCGGCGATGGCGACCGCGATCACCGTGATCAACACCAGGGCCAGGATGAGCGTGGCGCCCTGGTCGCCCCCGGCTGTCCGGGCCCGACGCGCGACGGCCCAGCTCGCCCACGGTCGACGCGACCGCCACGGCCTCATGTCTGCCTCCGCTGTCCGATGAGGGTCACCGTGTAGGGCGCGGTGCTGGCCGGGGCGCGCAGCACCAGGACGAGCTCCACCGCGGCCGGCGGGGGCACGACCGAGCACGGCACCGAGTCGCCCGCGGCGTCGCGGCAGGTCACCACCGGGTTCGTGCCGGGGTCGAGGTGGTGGGCCACGACCAGTTCCGAGGTGACGGTTCCGCTGTCGTCGCAGGTCAGCCGGCGCAGGTGCCGCTCCTCCCCGGCGGGGACGATGACGTACGACACCACGCGCAGGCTCGCCGGCCCACCGATGACCGGCTCGTTCCAGGCGAACCGCACCAACGCCTCGGGCGTTGCGTCCCCACCGCACGGGAACCGGCCGCCGAGCGACGGCGCATTGATCTCGATGGACTGCTGCATCGGCAGCCCGGCGGCTCCCCAGTCCCGCACGCCCACGTTCTGCACATCCCGGGTGAACCAGACGGCGGCGATCTGGGCGTCGTGCGACTCGGCCATCCGGTCCGTGGTCCGGTCGGTGTGACGGAAGTAGCTGACCACCACGGCGGTCAGCGGCGCGATGATCACGCCCAGCACGACGATCACCACGAGCAGTTCGACGAGCGTGAACCCGTCGTCGCGCCGGCAAGGCCTCACGCGCATAGCGGGTCCTCCGTCCGGCAGGGCTTACGCAGCACGACGTCGAGCGTCTCCGCGACCCGTCCGTCGACGCTGGCGACCTGCACCGTGAGCAACTGCACGCCGACGTCCGGGCAGCCGCTCTCGAACGAACCGGTCGCTCCGTCCGGGTGCCAGAACCGCACCTGCGTCACGGACGCCTGGAAGTTGGCCGGTGGGGTGTAGATGCTGGCCAGCTCGCTCTGGTAGGCGCCGACGGGATCGCCGTCGCAGATGTCGTCGAGGTAGCCACCCGAGCCGGTTACCGACGCGTACAGCGCCTCGGCGAGGGCGCGGACCGCGGCACCGGCGGTGGCGTACTTGCGGTGCAGGTCCGACATGCGCACCCCGGTCGCCAGCGCACCGGCCACCGAGACGACGGCGATTGACATGATCGTCACCGCGAGGACGAGCTCGACGAGGGTCTCACCCGCCTCGCGCCGTCGACGACGACGCCCTAAAAACCTATACATCTAGAATTCTACCTGGTCGAAGATCCCGTACATGGTGCGGACCATCGCGACGGCGACAAACCCGACGATCAACCCCATCACGATGAGGACGGCCGGCTCGAAAATGGCGGTCAGCCGCTTGAGCCGGTGGTCCAACTCGACTTCGTAGTAGTGAGCGGTCACCTGCAACTGCTGGTCCAGCGTGCCGGTCTCCTCGCCGACCCGGATCATGCGGGTCGCCGTACTGGGGAAGAGCTTGACCGTCCCCAGTGGACGCGCCAGACCCTCGCCGCGCAGCATCGCCTCGCCGACCCGGTCCAACTCCCGCATGAAGACCCGGTTGCGCAGCGACTGCGTCGCCACCCGAAGGGCGTCCGGAAGCGAGACACCGGCAGAGGCCATGGAGCCGAGGACGCGGCAGAACCGCTCGATGAGCGCGATCTTGACGGTCCGACCGATCACGGGAAGGCCCAGCACGATGTGGTCGCGCAGCATCCGCCCGCCCTCGGTCGCGCCGACGAGGAGGGCGATCAGAATCAACCCGGCGACGCCACCGACCAGCGCCCACCACCAGGCGAGGAGGAAGTCGGTGATGCCGATCAGGATCCGGGTCGACAGCGGCAAGTCGGCACCAAGGTCGTTGAAGAACACCCGGAACTTCGGCAGGACGAAGCCGGCCAGGATCACGACTGTGACGACGGACATCGCGGCGATCACCAGCGGGTAGGTGAGCGCGGAGGTGACCTTCCGACGCGCCTCGAGGTCCCGCTCCAGGTACCGGGCGAGCTGCTCCAGCACCGTATCCAAGCGCCCGGTCAGCTCCGCCGATCGCATGATCGCGCGGTAGTACGGCGGGAAGACCTTGGGGTGGTTGGCGATCGCGTCCGCCAGACGCTCGCCGCCCCGCAGGCGCTCCTCGATGTCCCGCATCGTCGCTCGCAGCGCTGGTCGCCGCGACTCCTCGGCGAGGATCCGCACCGCGTCGATGATCGGTACGCCGGCACGGACGAAGGCCCCGAGCTGGCGCGACAGGTGCATCAGGTCGTCGCGCTTGACCGAAGAGCCGAAGATCTCGATCTGCGTCCAGTTGCGCTTGGGAGCGCGCCGGGGGGCGGGCGAAGCGAGCGTCTGGTTGGCCATGGTTGTCTAGTTCCCTACGACGTAGATGGAGCGCAGCACCTCGGCCGCGGTGGTCACGCCAGCGGCCACGAGCCGGGCCGCTTCCTCCTGCATGGTTCGCATCCCCTCGGCCCGGGCCGTCTTGCGGATCTCCTCGTGCGAGGCGCGCTCGACGACCAACTCGCGGATCCGGTCAGACACGAGCATGAATTCATAGATGGCCGTGCGGTCATAGAAACCGGTGTGCGCGCAGAAGTTGCACCCCCGGCCACGGACGAATCCGCCCTCGGGCCGCACTCCGTTGATCGCCCGCAGCAGGGCCAGCTCCTCCGGCGCCGGCTGGTAGGTCTCCCGGCAGTTGTCGCAGATGCGCCGGACCAGGCGCTGCGACAGTACCGCGGTCACCGACGAGGCGATCAGGAATCCCTCGATTCCCATGTCGAGGAGCCGGTGCAGCGCCGCCGCGGTGTCGGTGGCGTGCAGCGAGGAGAAGACGAAGTGTCCGGTCAGCGCGGCCTGCACGGCGATGCGGGCGGTCTCCACGTCGCGGATCTCACCGACGAGGATCACGTCCGGGTCCTGGCGCAGGATGGAGCGCAGGCCGCCGGCGAACGTGATACCCGCCTGCTCGTTGATCTGAATCTGATTGATCGACGGAATCCGGTATTCGACGGGATCCTCGATGGTCATGATGTTGCGTTCGCGGCTGTTGATCTGGGCCAGCGAGCCGTACAGCGTGGTCGTCTTGCCGCTACCGGTCGGGCCGGCGCAGATCACCATCCCGTACGGCGCCCGCAGCACGGCCGAGTACTTTGCGATCATGTCGTCGGGCATGCCCAACTGGGACAGCTCATAGATCTGGCGACCCTTGTCGAGCAGCCGCAGCACGATCTTCTCGCCATCGAGCACGGCCGTCGTGGAGACCCGGATGTCCACGCCCCGACCGTCGATCTCCAGGCTGATCTGGCCGTCCTGAGCCCGCCGACGCTCCACGATATTGAGAGATGCCATGATTTTGATACGGCTGGCGATGACCGGGCCCATGCTGGCCGGCAGGTCGAGCACGTCATGCAGCGCCCCGTCGATGCGGTACCGGACCAGCACCTTGTCGGGGTGGGGCTCGATGTGGATGTCCGAGGCCCGGTCGCGCAGCGCCTGAGTGATGATCATCTGCACGATCCGGACCACGGGGGCGTCGTCCGCCGCGGACTCGAGACTGACGACATCCCGGTCCACGCGGTGCTGAGCCTCGAACGCGCGCACCTCGACGGCGACGGAGGAAAGGGCCCGGTAGGAGCGTCCGATCGCCCGCAAAATGTCCGAGCGGGTGGCCACCCAGATCCGGACAGGCTGGCCGACCATCTCCTGCAACGCCGGCACCAGCTCGGGGGTCGGTACCGCGACCGCGACGTCGACAACGCCGCCCCGCACGGCCAGCGGGATCGCCAGCGCGGCCCGGGCCTGTTCCTCGGTCAGCAGCTCGACCGCGGCGGGTTCGGCGGCGACCTCGCTGAGGTCGCCCAGCTGCAGCCCGCGCTGATGGGCCACGGCCGACGCCACCGTTCGCTCGTCGGTGACCCCGGCGGCCACCAGGCGTTCGCCCAGGAACTGCGGTGCGCCGTGCTGCAGCGCGCTCAGCGCTGCGACGATCTCACTCTCGCTGGCGATGTTCGCATCGACCAGCATCTCGCCCAGCCGCTGGCCGCCCTTGCGCACAGTCGTGTCGGTCGGCCGGGTCGGCGCGACGCGGTAGATGGCGGGCTCAGGCGTCGGGGTCGGACGCGCCCGGCCAGGAAGCCTCATCGCGCCACCCCCGCTGGTTCACGGCGCGGCTGGAGCTCCTGCGGGTACAGGCTGCGCACCACCGCGTCCTCGTAGGTGATGAAGCCGGCGGCGATCAGCGCGTTGAGCGACTGCTCGAGGGTGACCATGCCGTCACGTTGTCCGGTGACCAGGCTGTTGCGCAACTGGTGGATCTTGCCCTCCTTGATGAGGTTACGCACGGCCGAGTTGGCCACCAGCACCTCGTGGGCGGCGACCATGCCGCCGCCGATGCGCGGAACCAGGCGTTGGTAGATGATGCCGGTCAGCGCGGCCGCGAGCTGCAGCCGGATCTGGGTCTGCTGTTCGGCCGGGAAGACATCGACGATCCGGGCCAGCGTCTGCGACGTGTCGTTGGTGTGCAGCGACGCCAGCACCAGGTGCCCGGTCTCGGCGAGCGTGAGCGCGAACCGGATCGACTCGAGGTCGCGCATCTCACCGACCAGCAGGACGTCGGGGTCCTCCCGCAGCGACGACCGGAGGGCGTCGGCGAAGGAGGCGGTGTCCAGCCCCACCTCGCGCTGGTTCACGATCGCCCGCCGGTGGTCGTGCACGTACTCGATGGGGTCCTCGATCGTGATGATGTGGCAGGCCCGCTCGGCGTTGATGTGGTCGATGATCGAGGCCAGGGTGGTCGACTTGCCCGAACCGGTGGGCCCGGTCACCAGGACCAACCCCTGGTGCTGCGCGACGAAGCTGCGCACCACCGGCGGCACGCCCAGGTCCGCCATGGTGGGGATGCGCCGCGGAATGATCCGTAGCGCCACGGCCATGTAGCCGCGCTGCGAGAAGGCGTTGCCCCGCACGCGGGCGAGGTCCCGCCAGGTGACGGAGAAGTCGTACTCGTGCCGTGCCGCCAGGTCGACCGAGCGGGCGTCCGGAAGCAGTTCAGCGAGCAGCCCCTGGACATCGTTGGCGGTCAGCACCGGCAGTCCGGGCACCGGCCACAGGGAACCGCTGACCCGCATCTGGGGCGGCGTGCCCACGGTGAGCAGAATGTCCGTCCCGCCCGCCTGCCACACCGCCGCGAGCAACTCGTCCATCGCGGGGCCGATCGTGGGTGTCACCGCCATGCCCCCTGTTCCCTGTCCGTCCCCCTGAGCCGCTCATGGTAGGGCCGGGACGACCCCGGCCCTACCACGGATGTCCGCGATCCGCCAACGCTGTCACGAGATCCGGGTGATCTCCACGGCGTCGAGCAGCAACCACTTGTTGCCCCAGCCGTTCGCGTTGTCCAGCTGGATCTGCTTGGTGCCCGCGCTGCTGAACGTGATATTCGCGGTGAAGGACTGGTTGCAGCCGTTGCCGACATTCCACGTCGTCACGTTGGTCCAGCCGCCGGACGTCCCGTTCCGGTAGCGCAGCCGCAGGCCGTTGACGGTCTGGTTGGAGTCGACGTGGACGGTCACCCGGTAGGTGCCGGTGTAGCCCTGCGGGATGGTGAAGGTGTAGGGCCACTCGCTCAGATACCCCGACCCGTTACCCAGGAAGTCTCCCCAGTCACCGCACAGCGTGTCGCGATAGTACGGATCGACCAGATTCTCCGCCTGGACAGTCAGCGGGAAGCCCGGGGGTTGGGAGACCCCGGAGCTCGTGCTGGTCGTCGTGCCCGGGGTCGTGCTGGTCGTGGTGCCCGGGCTCGTGGTCGTGCTGCCACCCCCGGGCCCACCGCTGCCCGGCCCGGTCGTATCGCTCGGTCCCGGGGTGGCCAGGGCCAGCCCGCCCGCGCACACCTCGTTGGTCTTGAGGCGACCCTCGACCGTCCCCGTCGCCGGCTCGTACAGAATCCAGTACTCACCCGAGCCCTCCGTCGTGTTCGGCACCTCACGCAGGTAGTTCCCGGGCGCCTTGGTCAGTTCATCCAGGCTTGCCGGGTAGTTGCCCTGATCGGCCCGGTACGCCTCCACCGCCACCTCGACCGACTTCACATCGGCCTTGCACGCCGCCAGCTCACCCCGATCGTCAAAGGCACCGATCGCCAGAATCACGATCGCGGCCAGCACGCCCAGAATCACGATCACGATCAACAGCTCGACGAGCGTGAAGCCCTTCTGTCGATCGCGGGCGTCGTACAAACCCCGAAGCACAGGTCCTCCCTGGTGGCGCCGGGCTGGCCTCACTGAGCCGACCCGGCCTTGATGGTGATGATCAGGTCCAGTCCGGGAACCACGCGAAGCCGACCGGGTTTGACCACGGGCCGTCGATCGTCCCGTTGACCGCTCGGACCCGGAAGCAGTAGTTGCCCGGGAACGGGGCGATCTCCATGAGGTACGAGGTGCCGGTCACGCTGCCGCTCTGCTGGAGCGGCCAGATCAGTCCGAAGTCGCTGGCGCTGCAGGAACCGTCGAACCGCATCACGTACTGCCAGGTGTACCTGGTCACCGGGCCGCTCGGCGCGGACCAGGTGAAGAGGCAGTCGATGTCGTCGATGCTGCCGGGCGGATCGAAGCAGTTGACGACCGGCGTGCCGGGCTGGCCCGGGGTCGGGTTGGGGTTCGGGTTACCGCCACCGCCTGGAGCCGTCGTTGTGCCGCCGCCGCCCGGGGCCGTGGTCGTCGTGGTCGGGTTGCCACCACCCGGGCTCGTGCTGGTCGTGCCGCCCGCGGGGCTCGTGGTCGTGGTGGTCGGGTTGCCACCACCCGGCTCACCGCCTCCGGGCCCGCCCGGCTCGGTCGCCGTACCGCTCGCGCCCGGCGTGGCCATGGCCAGTTCGCCAGCGCACACCTCGTCGCTGCTCGTGACCCGGCCCGTGACCGTACCCGTCGCCGGGTCATACACGATCCAGTACTTGCCCGAACCCTCCGTCGTGTTCGGCACCTCACGGAGGTAGTTCCCGGGCGCCTTCGTCAGATCATCCAAGCTGTCCGGATACCGGCCCACCTTGGCGCGGTACGCCTCCACGGCGTTCTCGACCGTCTTGACGTCGGCCCGGCACGCCGCCAATTCGCCGCGGTCTTCGAAGGCACCGATCGCCATGATCACAACAGCGGCCAGCACACCCAAGACCACGATCACGATCAGCAACTCGATGAGCGTGAAGCCCCTCTGTCGGTGGGGGCCGGCGAGTAGGCGCTGCCTCACGGTGTTTCCCTTGTGTCGTCCGGTTCCTTGTCGCTGTCCGAGTCGGCCTGGTCACCGACGGCGGAGCCAGGTGGCGGGACGTATGATCAGCGACCCGCCACCTGGCCATGCTTCGCTACGCCTGGAAAGAGCGAACCTGGGACCAGTTGCTGTCTCCGGCCGCATTGGTGGCCTTGACGCGGAAGCAGTAGTTCGTCGAGCGGTTCAGGCCGGTCAGCTGGACGGAGGTCGTCGTGGCTGTGCCCTCCAGGACACCGCCACCGTTGAAGTCGCTGTTGTCACAGCTGCCGCCGCTGCGGACAACCCGCTGCCACACGTAGGTCGGCGTCGGCGTGCCGCTCGACGCGCTCCACGTCGCCGTGCAGGTGCGGTTCGAGTTGCTGCCCGAGCAGCTGCCCACGTTGACGTTCGTGGGCGTGCTCGGCGCGATCGCCGGCGGCGTGCTCGACGTGCTCGTACTCGGGCTGGGGCTCGGGCTGGGACTCGGGCTCGCGCCGCCGCCCGGCTCGGTGCCCCCCGGACCAGGGGCAAGGCTGCTGCCGGCGCAGAG
>JADGGF010000692.1 GCA_019690055.1 Micromonosporaceae bacterium | reverse complement strand
CCGTTTGGGTCAGACTTTGTGGCATGGAGTTCTTCACCTACCACCGCGACCGCCGTGACTCGATGGCATTGCGCTACGAGCTGCGGGAAAAGCACTGGTCCTACATGGACCGGTACGCGTCGGTGATGATCGCCCGCGGTCCGACCTTTGCTGAGGACGGTGACACGCCGACTGGCAGCGTGCACATCGTCGACCTGCCCGACCCCGCCGCCGCGCGCGCGTTCGCTTTCGACGAGCCCAACTATCAGGCTGGCGTGTACCGGGACGTACTGCTGCGCCGGTGGCGCAACGCGCTGGGCCGCACAATGTGGGACTTCCCCGGAGGCCGGGCGGGTGGTAACCGGTACCTGGTACTCGGTCTTGGCTCGGGGCAGGGCGTCGACCTCGCGGTGCCGGCCGACCGGGACAAGCTGATTGCGTACGGGCCACTGCTCTCCGACGACGGCACTACCTGGCTGGGTACGGCGGCGCTTGTCGAGGCGCCGGATCCGGACAAGGCACGCGCTGTGCTGACCCAGGACCGGTACAGCGACATCGAGGTGCACAACTGGCGGTTTGGCGGGCGGCCGTCATGACCTGAGGCTGGGCTGTGGACTTGGTCCAGCGTGTCGGCAGGAGGCACCGCCCAGGATGACCACCATGTCGACGTCCTTGAGGGGCTTGAGCATGGTCTTGCGCGCTCGAGTCAAGGAGCCCACCAGCGGCATGCTCGACCCGACATCCATGCCGAGCTGGTGGCCGTTCCTCGGCTTCCCGCGCCGGTATGGGCTCATCAGCGCGGCGGCGGCGCTGCCCGGGCCGAAGAGCAGGTCGTCGAGTCTGCGCGTCGCCGCCTCGCGCTCGGTCGCGCTGTCCTGGTCGGCCGCGACGTCGGCGGCGTACTCACGGAGTAGGTCGTGCATGGTGTAACGACCCGATGCATGCCGCACGACCAGATGCGCCGCGGTCAGTGCTTCCAGGGCGTGCCGGGCTACTGACTCGACGATGTCCGCCAGCGCCGCCGCAGCCGCGACGGTGAAGTCCGGGTACGGCACCAGGCCCAGTCGCCGGAACACCAACCGCGCAACCGGCGGCAGTGTCCGGTAGGACAGGTCGAACGCGGCGCGGAGAGCGAGGTCGTCATCAACCGCCAGCGCGGCTATCCGGGCGCCGGTCAACAGCTGCGCCACCTAGTCGATGATCGTCCGGTGCTGCTTGTCCGCCAGCCGGGCCCCGGCGATTCGCAGGGCGAGCGGAAGGTGTGCGCACGCTCGCGCCAAGGCGGCCACAGTGTTCGGCTCGGCCCGCACCCGGTCAGCGCCGAGCAGCTGGGTGAGCAGTGCAACCGAGTCGTTCGCATCGAGCACGTCGAGACTGAGCCGCCTCGCCCCGTCCGGAGCGACCAGACCGGTCAACCGGTCACCCAACGCGGCCGCGAGGGTGCGGGCCGACGGTAGGCGCCTTCCCGCGCCCAGTCGCCCCTCGTCGATCGCTCTCCGGATCGACGACTCCACACTCTGACGGACGCGGGCCGGGTCGATATCGACGTGCAGGTCGAAGCCCGAGCCGCGGGGCATCGCGACCTCCCTCCCCCGAGGCGATCGGCACGAGCATGCCGCCGAGCGCCATGCCCATGAGTCCATGGTCCCCTGGACGCAACATACTGCGACTGGGCAATCCACGCGTCCCCTCGGGGTGCGGTGCACGTACATCCATCGCTCGGGAAGCCGAGCATGTCGGCTTCCCGAGGTAGCGCCGCCGATGACTGGTTGCGGTGAAGGTCACCAGTCCCACTGCCAGACCTGCCTCGCGTTATTCGACATCGAAGACCTCCCATTCAACGATGGAGTGGCCTTCGGCGCCCCGTTGCACCGAAGGCGCTTCGTCACAGCCCGGATGGCTGTTGCTGGCCAAGCATGCGACACGATGCTCTAGCGCTGGTACAGCTGCGCAACAGTCTCAAGCCGGCCGATGAACCGACCGCCGCTATATCGAGGCCTTACCGCAAGGGACCCAAGAACGCCCGCAGGTCGGCGACGAGCAGCTCGGGGACCTCCATAGCTGGGAAATGCAGCTCTCCCGGCATGAGTGTGGGTCATCCTGTGCGGATCCTGCGTCGTTCGTGGGGTAGCCAGATGGTGATCGGTCCGCAGGAGAGCATGGCGAGGGCGAGGGCTGCTTCGGGGCTGTGGAA
>JADGGF010000691.1 GCA_019690055.1 Micromonosporaceae bacterium | reverse complement strand
GGGTGGCGCTCGCCCCGGTGCGGGCCGCCCGCGCACGACCTGGTATCCGAGCTGGCTGAGCTCCTGGTCGATCGCGGTCGACACCGGTCCGTCCACGTACACGCGCGGCCGCGCGAGAGGCGGCGTGTTCGGCGGAATCGTGCCGAAGACGCGGCCCAGTTCAGCGACGACGCGGGGGTCCAGCTGGTCGGCCGAGCCGAGGAGCAACACCGGTCCGTGCCCGCTGCGACCCGGCGGTTGGCTGGCCAGGCCGATCGACGCGGTGAACGCCCCCAGGTAACCCTGGCCCGGGGCGTACATGGTGGCCTGCGGCCAGCGGGCCTGGGACGCGGCGACGGAGAGCGCGGTGGGATCGGCACCGGTCACCGGGAACAGCACGTTGTCCGAACCATACAGATAGGAGGGAACTCCGGTGGTCGTGAAGAGGGTGGTCGGGGCGTTTGCCCCACCGCCCGTGCTGACCCGCTGGACCGCGTCCGGTGTGGCGTAGGCGATGTACCGGCCGTCCGGACTCCACGCCAGCCGCGTCGGCTTTCCCGCTCCGGACGTGAGCCGGGTTCCGGCCGGGGCCCCCACGTTGGGGATGGTGACGTAGATGTCGCCGTCCGGGCCTACGTAGGCGAGCTTCTGGCCGTCCAGCGTGATCGCCGGCTCCGATCCGTCGACGACCTTGTACGTAAAGGGCACCCGCTGGTTGCTGTCGTTGATCCAGATCTCGGGGCCGCTCGGCTCATTGTGCTGGAAGGCCAGGCGCATGGGCCGCTCGGTGTTCGCCCCGTTGGGGGCGAGGTCGACGTAGCTGGTGCCCTCGCCGGTGTCCATGGGCCACTCCTGACCCGTGGCGGGTATGTCGCCGATGGCGCATCCGTTGGCCGGGATGGACCGCAGAGTCGACGTGCCGTCGGCCTTCCTCTCGGCGTAGAGGATCCACTGGCGGGCCCAGGTGGGGCGTGACCGTACCACCGACCGGTCGGTGGTGGTCAGCACGAGGACGTCGGTTCCGTCGGGACGAGCGGTGGCGATGTTGCCGTCGCCGTCGACGTAGGCGATCCGGCTGCCATCGGGGGACCATACGGCGTCGGTGACGGGGCCGGGGAAGGTCACGGTGACGTCGCCGATCTGGACGCGCGAGGTGCCGTTGGATATCAGCAGCGTGCCCTCGGACAGCTCGACGCCGCTGATGCCGCCGAGCACCCCGTCCCCGTCGGCCTCCGTGGGTGTGGGATTTGGCTTGCCGGTGCAGGCCGCCACGAGCAGGGCAAGGGAGGTCGCCGCCGCGGCGACCAGAGCCGTCCGTCGAGCCACGCTGCTGCGCATGTATCGCCATCCTTTCCCGTGCCTGGGTGCACCGTAGGGGACCATGGCAAGCGCCAGTGCCCGGCCGACACTGCCGGGCCGATTGTGCTCTGTGGCTGCCGCAACCGCTGACCGGCCCGGCCGACAGCAGCCCCGCCGGTCAGGGTCAGCCGAGCAGCGCGTTGCGTAACGCGGTGAAGGCTTGCGCCGCCGCCGCCTCATCGGTGAGCAGGTAGGCCGGCACGTCCTCGTCCGGCGGTGCGCTGGACTCCAGCGCGGCCTGCAGGACGGGCAGGTGCTCGGTGCCGAGGTCGTGGGGGAGGAACTCGACGACGCCGTCGAAACGGAACAGCACCCCGTCGGCCGGTGTGAAGGAGAAGTCGTACGACCGGAAGCCGACCACGGCGCCGCCGGACCCGCGTCGCGCGCCCTTGGTGACCTCGATGCCCGGGGCCGGGCCGGGCGTCCCCCGGCGGGCGGTCGGCCGCGACAGCCAGGGGCAGACCATGGCGGCGTAGAGCATGCACGCACGGTGACCCGGCGCCTCCGCCGTCGGGGCGGCGTTCCGGAAGGCCTGCCCGCGGGCGGCCGCGGCCGCCATGGCCTCCGCCTCGGCTCCGCCGACGACTCGCCACACCGGACCGGACGGCATGGTCAGCGCGCAGATGGAACAGCGTCTTTCAACGGCGCAGAGGAACGTGCGCTCCACCGAGGTCACGCCGAACCGGGGAGCGCCGTCCACCCACGGCGTGATGGCCGGCACCGGATAGCCCCGGGCGTCGCGGGGCCGCGCCGCCACGGCGGGCGGCATGGGCACATCGGCGACCATCGCCCGAGGCTAACCGGTGAACCCCACGCCGCGCGTCCGGCGGGGCGTGGGGTTGGCG
>JADGGF010000690.1 GCA_019690055.1 Micromonosporaceae bacterium | reverse complement strand
GTTGCGCACGGTGTAGATCCCGGTGGCCAATCCGCCAGCGACCTGCACCGCCACGACGCTGTCGATCTCTTCGTTGAGCTTGAGGATGAAGGCTGGGAATCCGTTGATCTGGGCCGGTTCGAGCCGCGCGTCGGCGCCGAGCATGTCCAGGGCGGCGGCCATCAGCCGCGCCACCTTGTCGGCCCCCATGACCGGCCGCGGCAGGGCCTTCTTGATCCCGCCTCCGTCGCTCACCGCCACGACGTCCGGCGCGAGGACATCGAGCAAGCCCTGGAGATCACCCGTCTCCAGGGCCCGTTGGAAGGCGTCGAGCACGGTTCGGACCTGCGCCGGTGTGACAAGCTCGCGCGGCCGGCGGGCGGCCACGTGTGCGCGCGCTCGGTGGGCGATCTGGCGGACCGCGGCAGGGCTCTTTCCAACAGCCTCCGCTATCTCGTCGTATCCATACTCGAACACCTCACGGAGAACGAACACCGCCCGCTCGGTCGGCGCGAGCGTCTCCAGCACGAGCAGCATCGCCAGGGACACGTTGTTGGCGAGTTCCACGTCCTCCGCCACGTCGCGGGTGGTCAGCAGCGGCTCCGGCAGCCAGGGACCGACGTACGTCTCCCGGCGCCGGCGAAGCGCACGTAGCCGGGTGAGCGCCTGTCGGGTGGTGATCCGCACGAGGTACGCCCGCTGGTCCCGGACGGCATCGAGATCGACGTTTACCCATCGCAACCATGTCTCCTGGAGTACATCCTCCGCCTCCTCCGCCGAGCCGAGCATCTCGTAGGCGATGGTGAAGAGCAGGTCGCGATGGGCGACGAACACGTTGGTGGCGGGGACCGATTCGCCGTTCTCACTCACGTGTGGCTCCTGCCTGGTGTACCTAGCCGATACCACCAGACACCGGACACCTCCCGGTTGTGACAGCGCCGGCTCATGACGCACGTCACGCCGCGGCGCTGTCACAGGCGGCCCGCCGTCGGCATCTCCTGCTCGAACGAACCTCTTACCGGGGCGACGCAAGGAGGAGCCCATGAATCTGGCTCTGTGGATCGTTGCCGGAGTGCTCGCCGTGGCCTACGTGGTCGGGGGCGTCGGCAAGCTGATCGTGCCGAAGGAGAAGATCGCCGCAGGCGGGCCGACCGGGCGATGGGTGGAGGACTTCAGTCCGCGCGCGGTCAAGGCGATCGGTGTCTTCGAGGTGCTGGCCGCGCTGGGTCTGGTCCTTCCGGCCGCGCTGAACATCGCGCCGGTGCTGGTGCCACTGGCCGCGCTCGGCCTGGTGATCGTCATGACCGGCGCCTGCTTCACGCGCATCCGTCGTCGGGAGTTCAAGATCATGGTCATGCTGGACCTGCCCTATCTCGCCGCGGCCGCCTTCGTGGCGTGGGGCCGCCTTGGTCTGGAGCCATTCACCGGGTGAGCCTGGCCACCTGCTGGCGAACAGCGACCCAACCGGCGACGGCCGCGCCAACGGCGAACGCTGCGCGCATGCGTCATCGACGGGCGAGGATCTCGCGGTGGGTCCGAATGAGGTACTTCCGTATCGTGTCCCGGCTGCGACTCAGGCAGGCGATGCGCTACTCGATGGCCTCCAGTTCCCGCGCGAGTTGCTGGGTGACCTCGAGCGGACAGGTGGGCTCGTTGGCTTCGTACGGGCGGAGGGTGTGGGATTCGAACCCACGAGAGGCTTGCACCCCTAGCGGTTTTCAAGACCATGATTAACACTGCGTTGACCTGCGGAAACGCTGTGTCACCACTGTCTGTTGCCGGCCTGTTGCCGCATAAGATGGCCGGGCGTATCGGCGGACGAGGCTGACTCCGTGTAGCCCGAGACCGGCCAGTTCGGTCTACATAGCGGTGACCGGGGCGCTTAGCGGTACGCCGACTGAGGTGTCGAGGTGATGGCATCAGCTGTGGGGCGGCAGTCAGGTGCTCCTCGACGATCGCGTCGAAGTTCGTGTCGGTTGGTGAGCCATCAGGCCTTGGACACCGCCAGCCATCAGTACGGCGCGCCAACGCTCGTCTGGGACCTAAACGGTGTATGTATCGCATCCATGGCTGACTCGGTAACCTGGCAATCTGCTGCTCTCGCCCTCGTTGTCGCGACGATGCCTGCCGCTGTATCGTGGCGTGCCGCAGTGCTCGCCCGGCGCTCGGCCGAGGCAGCCAGAATCTCTCATGAAGAGACATCAAGAC
>JADGGF010000689.1 GCA_019690055.1 Micromonosporaceae bacterium | reverse complement strand
CCCTTCTCGCCCCCCCCCCCCGCCGCCGCCCCGCCTCCCCCCGCCCCGCGCCCCCCCCCCCACGACCGTGGGCCGAGAGGGTGGCGGCGTCGTACTGGGTCAGGCCGGCGACGTCGCCCGCGGGCGACGCAGCGACAGCACGTGCTCGACGAGGGCGATCAGCACCTGCTTGGTGGACTCGCGAGACCGGGCATCGCAGCTCAGGATCGGCACCTCGGCCGGGATCGCCAGGGCGTCCCGGACGTCGGCCGCGTCGTGGTACTGGATGCCATCGAAGCAGTTGATTGCTACGAGGTATGGCAGCCGACGGTGCTCGAAGAAGTCGATGGCCGCGAAGCAGTCCGCCAGACGCCGCGTGTCGACCATGACGACGGCCCCGATCGCCCCCCGGACCAGTTCGTCCCACATGAACCAGAACCGGGTCTGTCCGGGCGTCCCGAACAGGTACAGGATCAGGTCATGATCGATAGAAATGCGCCCGAAGTCCATAGCGACGGTGGTCGTGGTCTTGCCCGGCACCTGGCGGGTGTCGTCGACCCCGACCCCGGCGGAGGTCATGATCGCCTCGGTGGTCAGCGGGGTGATCTCCGAGACGGACCCCACCAGCGTCGTCTTGCCCACGCCGAATCCACCGGCGATGACGATCTTCGCCGACGTAACGCGCCCGGACGACCCGCGGTGCGTCATGTCAGAGCTTCCGTAGTCCACTGAGCACCCTCTCAAGCAATTCCGTACCCATCGCGTCATTCCCATCCAGCGCGGTCGGTTCGTAGATGGCGACCAACCCGTCGCTCGCCATGTCCGCGACGAGAACCCGGGCCACACCCAGGGGCAGATGCATCTTCGCCGAGATCTCGGCGAGCGACTGCAGCCGCCCGTCACACAGGGTCACAATGTACTGCTGCTCCCGACCCTGCAGTAAACCGTCCTTGCTGGACCGCCCCCGCGCGGTCGTCTCCACCAAGGCCTCGATCGCGATCTCCACCCGTGGGCGAGTACGGCCTCCGGTAACGGCGTACGGCCGCACGAGCGCGCCCGTTGGCTCCTCCTCGCGCGGATCCATCGCCGTACACCTCCTCCACTGGTCCGACCGCGAACGGGGTCAGGTCTGTTACGTTGTGTAACCGATGCTCGGGGTCAGCCGAACGCCGGAGCCGTTGAGCGCGGAGCCGGCGTGAGCGCGTCGCCGACCCGGTCCACCAGCAGGGCCATCTCGTACCCCACCTGACCGACGTCACAGCTACGCGAGGCAAGCACGGCAAACGACGAACCGTCCGAAATGGACATCAGGAACAGGAATCCGTTGTCCATCTCCACGACAGTCTGCAACACCGCGCCACCCTCGAAGCAGCGGGCAGCCCCTTGAGTCAGGCTCACCAGACCGGAGGCGATAGCGGCGAGCTGGTCGGCACGGTCGCGGGGGAGATCCCGGGACGCTGCGAGCAGCAGTCCGTCGGCCGACACCGCGACGGCGTGGGCCACGCCGGGAACACGGTCGGCGAAGTTGGCGAGCAACCAACCCAGATCCTGCGTACTTGTCATGCCTCCTGCTCCTTGCCACTGGAATACGGGCCGGACGCTACGCTGCCGTGGGCTTCACGACCCCGCTGGACCCCTCGGTGATAAGCCGAGAGCAAACCGCGCACCGAGTCCGGTGTTCGGCGATCCGAACCACCACCGACCGTCGTCTCCACCCCGCCGGGGACGAGCTGGGCCATCGGAATCCGACGAGGTAGACCACTGGCGGTCGTGCCGCCGTCGCGCGGGCTGGCGGCGGCCTGGGCGGCACGCCAGCCCTCGTCGGCGACGGTCCGCCACGATACCTCCTCGCCGGGGCGGTGGGGTCCATCGGACGGCTCGGCCGTTGACGAGGCGTCACCGGTGCCGCTGTCCGTGCCCGGGTCGGGCGGCCAGGCGCCGGGCCGCGGGCCCAAACGCTTGCCCGAGGCGAACCAGGCGGACTCGAGCTCGGAGTAGATGGGAAGCTCGACGGTCATGTCGTTCGACGGCGCCGGGTCGGGCAGGCCGCCCCGGCTGTCGTCGCTGGACGGTGGCCAGGCCGGTGGGCGGACCGGCGCGGGCGGCGGCACCGGAGCGGCGGACGGCGTGGGCGAGGCGTACGACCCGGGTGGGACCGGCGGCGCCGGTGGAGCGAACGACGGGGGTTGGGCAGGCACGCCGGGCGGTGCGGGTG
>JADGGF010000688.1 GCA_019690055.1 Micromonosporaceae bacterium | reverse complement strand
CTCTCTGAGTAACCGCGCCCCCACCCACCGGTGGTGAGCACTAGCCTGATTCCATGCCGGACCACGCCATCTCGCCCAACCCCAACAGCGAGACTGCCGACACCACCCGACCCGCCCGGAGCCGCGCGGCCAAAGCCGTGATTCCCGCCGCCGGGCTGGCCACCCGCTTCCTGCCGGCCACCAAAGCGGTGCCCAAGGAACTGTTGCCGGTGGTGGACCGACCGGTGCTCCAGTACATCGTCGAAGAGGCCGCCGCCGCCGGCATCCGCGACATTCTGCTGGTCACCGGCCGAGGCAAGACGAGCATGGTGGAGCACTTCGACCGCCAGCCGTACCTGGAGTCCCGCCTGGAGGCCAAGGGCGACCTGGATCGACTCGCCGCGATCCGCCGTCCGGCCGAGTTGGCCGAGATCTACGCGTGCCGGCAGGGTGAGCCGCTCGGCCTCGGGCACGCGGTCTCCTACGGTGAGTCGCACGTGGGGCAGGAGCCGTTCGTCGTCATGCTCGGCGACGAGTTCCTGCGCGAGGACCAGCCGTTGCTGCCGGCGATGCTCGACCTGCAGGAGCGCACCGGCGGCATTGTGCTCGCCCTGATCGAGGTGGACTGGACCGAGACGAAGCGGTACGGCATCGCCTCCGTCTCGCCGGCCCCGGATCTGCGTGAGTCGATCGGGAGCCCGCCCGGCCTCGGCGAGGTGTACCAGGTCACCGGCCTGATCGAGAAACCATCGACGGAGAACGCGCCCAGCAACCTGGCCGTGGTCGGTCGCTACGTCCTGCCGCCGGAGATCTTCGGAGCCATCCGCCGCATCGGGCCGGGCGCCGGCGGGGAGATCCAGCTCACCGACGCGATGGCACTGCTGCTCTCCGAGGGCATGCCGGTGCACGGCATCGTCTACCGCGGGGTTCGGTTCGACACCGGTCTCCCGCTGGGCTACCTCCAGGCGGTGGTGCAGGTCGCGGCGCGGCGGCCGGACCTCGGCCCGGCGTTCCGGGCCTGGCTGGCCGACTACGTCAAGAACGAGCTCAGCAACAGCGAGTTCGCCACGGCGGGCGCCGAATGACCCTTTCACCGTTGTCTAGGGCTTAGCGTGGTGAGTTGATCTTCAAACACCACTCGGAGCCCTAGATCAACGAGCGGGGGCAGTGTTCCCAGCACTGTGAGGATGGCCATCGACCGGACGGTCGCGTGGCGCTACGCTGCCTCGGTTGAGGCCCGGCGAGGAGACCGAGCCTCCGAGGCCCGGCGAAGAAGGCCGAGCCGAAGCGCGCGGGTCCGGGGCCGGGGGTCCCGGAAGGGGTCTGGGCCCGGCCACAGGACATTGCGTCGGCGAAAGGGCGGTGGGCGAATGGCGGCGCCCGGGTGGCCCGCGGTGCTGTACGACTCGCGTACCGGCGTACTGCTACGCCCGTACCGGAGGCGTGATGCGCGGGCATGGTCGCAGTGCCGGATGGCCAATGAGGCCTGGCTGTCGGTCTGGGAGCCCACTCCCTCCCGGGGGACGTGGGCCGAGCTCAACTCCCCGGCTGCGTTCCGGGTCATCTACCGCGACCTGCGTAAGTCGGCGGCGGCCGGCACGGCGATGCCGTTCGCGATCTGCCTGCGCGAGCCGGGGTCGAAACAGGACCGGTTGGTCGGCCAGCTGACGCTGGGCAACATCGTGCGGCGGGCCTTCTGCTCGGCGTACGCCGGCTACTGGGTCGATCAGGCGGTCGCCGGCCGGGGCATCATGCCCACCGCGCTCGCCCTCGCGGTCGACCACGCCTTCACCGCCGGTGGGCTGCACCGGATCGAGGTGAACATCCGTCCGGAGAACGGGCCGAGCCGCCGCGTCGTGGAGAAGCTGGGCTTCCGGGAGGAGTCCTACCACGCCCGATACCTGCACATCGACGGTGCCTGGCGGGACCACGTCGGGTACGCCATCACGACTGAAGATGTCCAGGCCGAGGGCGGTCTGATGGCCCGCTGGAATCGCGTGCGCGACGGCCAGGTCACCGTCTGACTTGGCTTTGTCGCGCTGACTGGACTTCTGTCGCGCGGCCGCCACGCCGGTTGACGCCGGCTTGTCTGGTTTTCGCCGGGATGGGCGTACCCTGCTTGCGAACGTCTGCCCGTCCGTCCGGTGGGAGGTGCGGTGCCCACCTCGGTGCTGCTCGCCGTCCTCACCGCGGCCGGCCTGCTCGCCCTCGCCCCGGCGC
>JADGGF010000687.1 GCA_019690055.1 Micromonosporaceae bacterium | reverse complement strand
GTGGGGGTGCGGTCGGCGGTGGCACGGCTGGTGGCGGTGCGCCTGGTGGTGCGGCCGCTGGTGGTGGTGCGGCCGCTGGTGGTGGTGCGGCGGGTGGTGGCACGGTCGGCGTCGGGTGGGAGAGCCACCCGATCACCTCGGCGCTGGTGAGCGGGGTGGAGAACAGGTACCCCTGACCGTACGGGCAGTCCATCTCGACGAGCAGGTCGCGGGCGGCCAGGCTCTCCACGCCCTCCGCGACCACCTGCAGGCCGAGCTTGTGGGCCATCGAGACGATGCCCTCGACCACGGTGCGCTGCCGCGGGGACAGCACGAGCGAATCCACGAACGACTTGTCCATCTTGATGGCGCCGATCGGCGTCTGCTCCAGGTACGACAGCGACGAGAAGCCGGTGCCGAAGTCGTCGATCGCCAGCCGTACGCCCCGGTCGCGCAGCTCCGCGAGCTCGCCCCAGGCGTTGTCGGCCCCGCGGTCCAGCGCGCTCTCCGTGAGCTCGAGCATCAGCCGATCGGCCGGCAGCCCGGCCGCCGCGAGCACCTCGCCGACTCGCTGGGCGAAACCGGACCGCTGCAGCTGCCGGGGGGAGACGTTGACCGAAATGTACACATCCGAGCGCGGCCATCCGGCCGCCTCCGCGACGGCCGTGCGCAGCACGAGACCACCGATCGCCTCGATCAGGCCGCTCTCCTCGGCCACGGCGATGAACTCGCCGGGCGAAACCAGGCCGCGGTTCGGGTGCTCCCAGCGGACCAGCGCCTCGAAGCCCACGGTCTGCCCGGTCCGCAGCTCGACGATCGGCTGGTAGGCGAGTCGGAACGCGCCCTCGTCGATGGCTCGGACCAGGGCCTCCCGCAGCCGCAGGCGCTCGATCAGCAGCGCGTGCCGATCCGAGTCGTACCGGCACCACTCGCCCGGTCCGGCCTCCTTGGCCGCGCGCAGCGCCATCCCGGCCCGACGCACCATCTCCTCACCACCGTCGTCCGGACCACGGTCGTCCGGGCCACCGTCTTTCGGCTCGTCGGCTCTGGGCGCGTCGGGGGGTACGGCCATGCCGACACACGCGGACACCCGCACCGTACGGTCCCCGACCGGCACGGGCTCGGTCGTCGCCGCCACCACCTCCATGGTCAGCGCGGTGAGATCCCGGGGCCCGGCGACCAGGATGGCGAACTCGTCACCCCCGAATCGGGCCACGATGTCGTCCGGTCCGGCGAGCCGACGCAGCCGCTCGGCCAGCGTGACCAGCACGACGTCCCCGAACGACGGTCCGGAGTCCTCGTTTACCCGTCGGAAGTCATCGATATCGATGAGAAGGACGGCCGACCAGGGCGGCTGCCCCGGCTCGGTGAGCCGCCCCATAAGGTGGGAGCGGCTGGCCAGGCCGGTCAGCGTGTCCAGCGACGACTGGTACACGAGGGTGCGGTTGTGACTGTGACCGGCCGTGGCGACGCGGGCCAGCGCCACGAGCGTCAGCGCGGCGCCCGTGGCGGCCAGCACCACCCCGTCGCGGACCTCGCCGGCCAACGCCTGTCCGAGCAGGACGAGCGGCGCCACGAGCGCCGCGGCCGTGGCGATCCAGAACCCGCGCAGAGTCGGGGAGGCCTCCCGAGCTGGCGCCGGGTCGCCCAGGCTCACCATCGAGGGGTGCAGCGCCGCCCAACCGAGACAGACCGCCGCGATCGAGGCGGCCAGCGGCGGCAGACCGGCCAGCGAGTCGGTCAGGTTCGTCGCCGTGAGGGCGACCGCTGTGTCGGCCACCAGGGCGGCCGCGGTGCCGGTGACCAGCGACCAGGCCGACGGGTTCGCCCGACCGACGATCATCAGTCGGATGGCCACGGCGAGCAGCAGGGCGTCGCCGACCGGGGCGCTGGCGGGCGCCGACCACCACCAGGCCTGGTCAGCGGGGCGCAGCAGGGCGCCGGTGAGCACCAGGAGCAGGACGGCGGTGAGGGTGTCGAGGAGGGTCACCTCGCCGTGACCCTCGCCCGGTGGTCGTCGCAGGCGCAGCAGGCCGGCCGCGAGCGCCACGAAGCCAGCCAGCCGGATCAGCCCGCCGGCCGTGGGCAGGACCCGGTCCGCGACGGTCCAGGCGCCGACGGCGGCCGCCACGGCCACCCACGGCCAGCGCTGAGCCGGGGCGTGGAGCACGACACCGGCGACGACGGCCGCGGCCGCGACCACGGCCAGCAGCACCTGGGC
>JADGGF010000054.1 GCA_019690055.1 Micromonosporaceae bacterium | reverse complement strand
TTGCTGAACTGCGCACGGTCGTGAAAACTCTCTGGGACGGAACTATTTCTCACCGCTCGACAGCGTGATCCCTCGAATGAGGTGCCGCTGGAAGAGCAAGAACGCGATGAGAACCGGCGCCGCCCCGACGACCCCGCGCGCCATGATCGATCCGAGATTCTGCGCATTGGACCACTGGAGCTTGAGCGACGCCAGTCCTGGCGTTATTGTCAACATCTCCCGATCGGACACCGAGACGAGGGGCCAGAGATAATCGTTCCAGGTCCACACGAACACGATGATCGCGAGCGCGAGCAGCGCGGGTCGTGCAAGCGGCAGCATGATCCGGAGGAAGACCGTCCATCTTCCAGCGCCGTCGACCATCGCGGCCTCCGAGTACTCCTTCGGCACTTTGGAGAAGAACTGGGTCATCACGAAAACGCCGAGAGCGGACGCGAGCCGCGGGAGGATCAGTGCGTGGTACGTGTTGTGCTGGTCGGCGTCGGCAAACATCGTGAATAGCGGGATGAAGACTGCCTCGAACGGCACCATGAGCCCAGCGAGGACGAGGGCATAGAGCGCGGCTCGTCCCCTGAACGGCACCTGTGCGAACGCGTAGCCCGCCATGGCGCAGAGCGCAACGGTGAGCACAGTCGTACTGACGGTCACGATAACCGAGTTGAGGAACCACCTACCCACGAGGCTGATCGCGAAAGCATTGCGGAAGTTTTCCAGCGTGAATTCCGTCGGGATGAGGCTCGACGCGTTTATGCGAAGTGCCTCATCTTTGCTCAGCGACATCGACAGCATCCAGAAGAGTGGGACCAACCAGACGAACGCGCTCATGGTCATCAGCAGGTGGTACACCACAGAGCCGGCAACCCTGCGTCCGCTGCGTGGACGTGCGCCGCCGCTCTCTGCGCCCCGACGCGACACCACTGGGGAGGTCGGACGGTTGATCTGCGTCACCACTTCATTTCTCCTCACGCATGAGGCGCAGCTGCACCAGCGAGATCACGAACATGACCGCAAAGAGGAAGAGGGCCATCGCGGCCCCAGCACCGAGGTGCTTCTGGGTAAAGCCCGTCTCGTAGAGGTGCAGGACGAGAGTGCGCGTCGCGTTGCCTGGGCCACCGCTCGTCATGATGTTGATCTGACCGAAGACGACGAAGCCGGCGATTATCTGCATCACAAGCACCAGGGCCATGACGTGGCGCAACCCTGGGAGCGTGACGTGCACGAACCGCTGCCACGCGCCGGCGCCATCGAGCATGGCCGCCTCGTAGAGCGCCGGGTCGATATCCTGCAGACCGGCAGAGAACAAAACGAGGTTGAACCCGACGGTCCACCAAGCGGTCATC
This sequence comes from Micromonosporaceae bacterium, assembly GCA_019690055.1. Taxonomy (GTDB): domain Bacteria; phylum Actinomycetota; class Actinomycetes; order Mycobacteriales; family Micromonosporaceae; genus DATBGZ01. Next base: position 13,398 of record JADGGF010000054.1, on the reverse strand, counting down.
ACAACGATCGCCGGCATCGCGAGACGCTGGTCCCCTAGCCACGAGATCGGCTCGACCCCGAACTTCGCGAGAAACGCCGACAGGATCCCGCGCGGACTGAGAACATTCGTCCACACCAGGGTTGCGACGGAGATGGGCAGAACGTATGGGACGAAGAATGCGACCTGGTAGAACTTGCCGCCGCGGTGCTTGGAGTTGTTCACCGCGAGAGCCATTGCCAGCCCGAGCCCGATGATGAGCGGCGTGGACATCAGAGTGAACTGGAGCGTGTGTTTGAACGATTCCCAGAACAACCGGTCGTACCACATCCCGTCAGGTCCGGGATGGAAGCCCAGCACTGCCGCGAGCATGAGGAGTGCCGCGACGCCGCACCACTGTAGCCGCGATCGGGACCGCGCGGCGTGCCAAGCGACGATGGTCGCGGTCGCCACGATCACCAACCTCAGCTGCCACAGGTGGGCGAAACCCCACTCCATGTGGGTTCCCCAGAGCATGCGGACGTAGTTCTCGGCTCCGCGCCACTCCGGCGCCAGGCCGAGCAGATCCCAGTCGTAGAAGCTCATCCGCACTGCCTGGACGAGCGGGTAGAGCAAGAACGCCGCGTATACGAGCAGGAACGGCCCGACGAACGACATGCTGGTCCAGAGTCCCGCGCGACCGACGGCGCCCGAACGGCGCATGGCGCCTCCAAGGTTTGCATCGTTGTAAAGCGGTGGTAACCGGGAAACGTATACGGGTGGATCCGCCGCGTCAAGGTCAAGTCCTGTGGAGGGGTGCTTCGGGCGGTCTTCGAGTCGATCTTGGCTGAAGGTTAGAAGGGCTGCTCGCCGGCGGCGAGGACCGGTGTGCCGGCAGCGACGGCCTTCGGCCCACTCGTCGTGCTGCTCGGCTAGGTCCGCGCCGACCAGGCGGATGGATGCCCGGTCGGGGAAGATGCCGTTGACGTCGGTGCGGCGGCAGATCTCACGGTTGAGCCGCTCGTTTGGGGTTATAGGGGCTCTTCGATCCGCTCGCCGCTGACGACATCGCGGTGCTGCACGACCGCCGTGTTCCCGGAAGTAGAGCCAACATCGACCACATCGTCGTGACTCGCAGGCGGGTATGGGTTATCGACTCCAAGAGCCATCAGGGGCGCCTGCGGCGCAGCGTCGAAGGGTGGCTGATCGGGCCGCGGATCGAGCGGCTCATCGTAGGTGGACGTGACCGCACCGAGCTGGTCGATGGCGTCCTCGGCCAGGTCGAGCTCGTCCGCGGGGTCGCGGGCAACGTCCCGGTAACCGGTGTGCTGTGCTTTACCGACGCGCAGTGGCCTTTGCGGGGTGGACCGTTCACGATCAGAGACGTCCACGTCGTGTGGGCCCGCCGGCTGGTCAAGCTGCTGGCCGCCGACCAGCCTGGCGGGATCGAAGTCGCGGCGATCCGAGAACTCGTCGCCGCACACCTACCACCCGCATGATCAAGGCAAGCGCAAGCGCGAGTCCGCCGAATCGTCGAATCCAAACGACCCCACGCGACCAAAGACCGACAGCCCTCGCCCCCGTCGCGGCAGATTGGTGCCGTTGACGTGCCGGTGTGGCTCTGGGCAGCGCAGTGCCTTTGAATAAAGGGATGCTCGTACGTCCGTTGCTGGTGACCAGGTTTGCCAACACAGGGGTCGGCGTGGCGGTGCTGTTGTGTGGCGTCAGCAGCCTCGCCACGACCGACCCGTCCGGATGGTTGAGAGGTTTACCTTGAGGTCCCAGGCGACCTCAGCGAGTTAGTCACGGAGTCGCAGGAGTCGATCGCTGCGGCGTGAAGCGAGCGGCTCGACTTGGTGTCCTCACGCGACGCATGCTCGAAGAAAGTCAGCCCGGGGCCTCGGGTTCGCTCGTCGAGTCGACCCACGCATTGTTCAGGCCCGCTATCGACAGTGCTGCCTCGAACGACGCGCGATCCCACAGCACCGTGTGACCGTCGCCCTCCCACAGGTCCCCAGCCACTTCGCGAACGCTGACCAGGAACGCGCCGCCCGGTCGCAGGGCGGCCGCGATCTTGTTCAGGACAGAGGAGATGAGGGATCGGTCGACGTGCTGGAGGACGCACATGGCCATGACGGCGTCATATGGCCCGCCGAGTTCGTCTCAGCTTCGACGTGTCGGAGCCGCGGTGGACAGGGCGCCGGCTCAACATGCTGTCTAGCACCCGGATCCGTCGTCGGGCGCGGTAGTGAAGGTGACCGTGGAGTTGAGGTTAACAATGGTGTCCTCTGGCGGGTCCTGAGTGACAACGTGGCACCATATCCAGTTCGTATCCTCGCCAACATGCTGAGGAACCAGACCAACACTCCGCAACAGGTAGTCCGCTTCCGCACCCCCCCGACCAATGAGGTTGGGAACGTAGACTTGACCCGGGCCCGGTGTCGGCTTCGCCGACGTCGTCGTGGGGGCGGGCTGGTGTATCGCCTCCGGCGGCCGCGTTGTGGTGCTCGCGACGGTGGGCGTCGGCGAACTTGAGGCCGAGGGGACACCGGACGACTCAGCCGAGGGGACACCGGACGATTCAGCCGCGGGGACACCAGACGACCCAGGTGAGGGCGAGCGTGAACAGGATCAGGATGCCGACCGCTCGTCGTGCCTCGCGGCGCGAAACCTGGCAGGGAGACCGATTCACCGGGGCCGTCATCCCCGGCCTGTCCGCCAAATCCCCGGACGGCGCGAGCGCGTTCTCCTACCCGCTCATCTTCCTGCCGTTCATCAGCTCGGCATTCGTGCCCACCGACACCATGCCCGGGCCGGTGCGCGCCTTTGCCGAAAACCAACCCGTCACGTCCATCGTCAACGCGCTCCGGGCCCTGTTCACCGAGCAGCCGGTCGGCACCGACATCTGGATCGCCCTCGCCTGGTGTGTCGGCATCCTCGTCCTCGTGTACGCCTCCGCGATGCGGATCTACCGCCGCAAGATCTCCTAGCCAGCGGCACGGTGCCGGTGACGCCGGTGCCCCCGACCGCGAAGACGGGTCAGGGCGCCCGATCGAACGCGGCCGCGTGCCAGGCCCGCGCCGCCGGGAGGTCGGGAATGGACAGCGCCACGTGGTCGGGCATGAGGGTCACTCTCGGTCGGTTCGGTGTGGCCCGACATGGCCGCCTTCCACGGCCGGCCGATCGACTGTCACGCCCGACCGTCCACTGTGCGCTAAACCATCAGTCAGATGCGACCGAACGTCGATCCGTAGGGTCAGCTGGTGACGGCCCCCATGGCGATTGACACGAGCAGACCCGGCCGGTCGACGCCGATCTTGCTGACGCACCGCGGCGGCCGGACGTCGGGAAAGAACTCGTTGAAGACCTCGGTGAGGTTGTCCGCGTCCTCGGGCCGCATGAGCAGGGTGTGCACCATGACGACGTCACTGAGCTCGGCGCCGGCGGCGCGGAGGATCGCTTGGCAGTTGCGCAGCGCCTGGCGGGCCTGGTCCTGGATGGTCGGTCCCGCGAACTCACCGGTCGCCACGTCGACTCCGGTGGTGCCGGCCACGTAGATGGTGTTGTCGACCTTCACGGCCTGGCTGTAGGTGGGGTACTCAGGCGCGTCGGGGGTGGAGATGACTTGCCTAGGCATCGATGTGTTCCTTTGTCGGGAGGTTCCTGGTCACGTCCTCTTCCACCATCCGATGGACTGGGTCGCGACGGCATCCGTGGCGACCACGGATTCCGGTTTCCGTGGTGGTCTGCGTACGTGTCAGGAAGGACGCCTTCTTGGGCAAAACCCGTCAACAAGGACGCCTTCCTGCACCGGGCAGGCTCCGGTCACCCTCGGGCGGGCCAGACCATGGGCGTGGCGCCCATCGCGGCGAGCACGGCCTCCCCGCGAGCCCGGTGCTGTCCACCCATGGCGACGAGCGTGCGCGCCCACTGATAGCGACACCCGGCCGCCTCCAACGCGGCGGCCACTGGAGCCACCGCGGCGGCGGCCGGGGCTGCCGGGGGGGGGGCGGCGGCCAGCGCCTCGGCCCGCTGCACGATGGCCGCGGCCACGGGGTTGTCGGCGGTGGCGAGGCGGGCGCGGCGAATGCGGTCACCACTGTCGGGTTGTCCGGTGAGCGCGGCCGCCTCGGCCCACACCGCCGCGTACCAGGGCCGCCACATCCCGCTGTACCAGGTCCGGAACTGCTCGGGTGGCGTGTCGAGCCGCTCGAGCGCGGCGTCGGCTTGGCCCCGGTGGAGCAGCAGCAACGCGTCGAAGAATTCGTCGACATGGATTGCCGACAGCGGTCGGCCCGGGGTCGCCAGCGCGTCGGTGATGTCGAGCCAGGCATCGCGGGCCGCATCGTCCCCGCGCAGGCCGTGCACGGTCGCTACCGCGTAGGCGGCGCGCGTGAGGTTCCCGGCCCGCGGCCGCCCGGCTCGTTCCCATCCCTCCCGGAACTGGTCGGCGAGCGCGAGTGTCTCGTCCCAGTCGCCGGTGAGGGCGGTGACAACGATCAGCCGGGCCGTGGCCAGATGTCCTTCCTCACGGTGGAACGGCAGGTGCCGGATCCGTTCGGCCAGAACCCGGGCGGCCGGCAGGTCGCCGACGGCGGTGGCGGACTCGGCCGCCATGTACAGGGAGTCGAAAACCTCGAACGCCGATGTAGCCGTCACCGGCAGCGGATTCAGGATCTCCACTCGCCGCAGCGCGCTGGCCAGGGCAGCCCGGAGTTCGCCGCGCGCCAGTTGAGCCGAGGTCAGCGCATCGAGCGCGGCGCTCTCGGCCAGCGCATCACCGGTCTGACGCGCCAGCGTGACGGCCTGCTCGGCCGGCTCGGCGGCCGCGGGATCGTCGTCAAGGCCGGCGTAGGCCGCCGCGATCAGCAGTCGGGACTCGGCGGTCACGTCGTCGTCCACAAGGGACCGTCCGCGAGCGAGCAACTCCGCCGCCAGGCCATCCGGTGGTGCCGTGGCCATCAGTCCACGCGCGCGATGGCACATCTCGGCGGCGTACGCGAGGTCCGCCGCCGCGCCGGCCTGGTCACCCGCCTGGACGGCCGCGTCGGCCGCGGCCAGGTGCAGCCGGAGTGCGTCGTCCCCGACATGGCGGGACTTGGCCGCGCCCGCGGCACAGCGCAGGGCATGGGCGGCATCGTCAGCGTCCGCCGCGAGGGCGGCGGCCTGCTCGTACCGCGCCTGGGCCTCGCCGGGCCAGCCCCGGGCAAAGGCCATCTCGGCCAGCCTGATCGCCAGCTGATAAGCCGGCCCGCGGCGCGTACGGCCAGCGGCCGCCCAAGCCAGCGCGGCCCGCAACTCGTCCACCACCTCGTCGAATCGCCGCCGCCACGCCGGGTCGTCGTACCGGGGGAGCCCGGCCGCGGCGGCCGTGTCCAGACACCAGGCCAGGTGGGAGGCGTGCGCCTGCTCCGCCTCGCCCTCGTCGGTCAGGCGGCTCGCGCCGTACTGCCGGATCGTCTCCAGCGCCCGGTAGCGGGTCCCGGACGCATCCGTGAGCGTGACCAGGAGGTTGTGATCGGCGAGCCGGGCCACCGCGGCCGCGACGCTGGCACGCGACACCGGCGGCCAGTCGGCGCAGACGGCCTCGGCCGCGGCGGCGGTGAACGGCGCCGCGAACACGGAGACGCGGCGCAGCACCGCCTGGTCGGCTGCGTCCAGCAGGGAGTAGCTCCAGTCCAGCGCGGATCGCATCGAGCTGTGTCGGTCGTTCGCGCGGGCGCCGCCGGTCAGCAGGGCCATCCGATCCGTCAGGGCCGCCTCGATGCCGTCCAGGCCGAGCGACGGGACGCGGGCGGCGGTCAGCTCGATGGCCAGCGCCATGCCGTCGAGCGCCCGGCAGATGTCGACCACTCGATCAATGTCAACATTCGCCGGCGGCTTTCCGGCCGCCGCCATACGCGTCACGAACAGCTGCACCGCGTCACCCGACTCGATGGACAGCCCGGGGACCGGGACCACCCATTCAAAGGGCACCAGCAGCCGGGCCCGGCTGGTCAGCAGCAGCGACAGCCGGGGAGCAGCGCTCAGCAGCCGCTCTACCAACGCCGGTATCCCGTCCAGCAGGTGCTCGCAGTTGTCGAGCACCAGCAGCGCCTGCCGGGGGCCCAGCCAGCTGCGCACGGTGTCCTCGCTTGACTGGCCCTGGTGCTCGCCGAGGCCGAGCGCTGCCGCGATCGCCGGGGCGATCATCGACGAGTCCGCCACGGGCACGAGGTCGACGTACCAGGCGCCGTCCGCGTACCGGCCCGCAACATCAGTGATGGTGCTCAATGCCAGACGGGTCTTGCCCACCCCGCCCGGTCCCACCGCGGTTACCAGCCGGTGCGTGCTGAGGGCCTCGGCCAGAGCGGCCCGCTCGGCCGCCCGGCCGACGAACGACGTCAACGGCGTGGGCAGTTGGGGCGCCGCCGGTCCGGTGTGCTCGGCGGACCGTCGGCGGGCAACGGCCGCCAGCGCCCGGCGGTCCGCCACCTGGAGCTTGCGCAGCAGGGATGAGACGTGACTCTCCACAGTGCGGACGGAGATGAACAGCCGCGCGGCGATCTCGGCATTCGTCAGATGCTCCCCGATCGCCGCCAGGACCTCCGCCTCGCGAGGCGAGACGTCGGCCCCGGAGCCCACGAACCCGCCGCCCGTCATCAGATGCCCCGCATCCCCGAACTCAGCCGTCTCCAAAAGATCAGCAACGATCGGCAGCGTACCGGGCGAATGCCACCGCTCCGCCGGCGACTTGGTGTCGCCGAACCGACCGGCCTGGCCCTCTCGGCGTGGCTCGGTCCACTGGCGACACACGACCGAGGGCCAGCGACGAGGCTATCGTCGGGGCTTCTCGAGTTCGGGCCGTGGATTCGGCTTGAGCGGGAAGGTGATCTCCTGTCCGCCGGTGAGGCGGGCTGGTGGTTGGCCGTCCACGTGGACGGTGACGGGTGCGACGTTGCAGGGTGAGGCGGTCAGCGTCAGGTCCTGCTGGGTGACGGCGATGTGGATCTGAAGTCCGCGGTAGGTGATCAGGGTGTGCAGCGTGGTGATCTGTCGTGGCAGGCGAGGGTTGAGCCACAGCGCGTCCTGGCGGGTTTCCAGGCCCAGGTAGCAGCGTTCGACCAGGTCGAGGGTGCCGGCCATGGCGCCGAGGTGGATTCCTTCCCGGGTGGTGCCGCCCCTGGTGTCGTGGATGTCGACGGCCAGGGCCTGCCGGAAGGATTGCCACGAGGCGGCCCGGTCGGTGCGGGCCTCGACCCAGGCGTGCACGACCCGGCTCAGGGTGGAGCCGTGGCTGACCCGGTTGACGTAGTAGCGAACGGTGCGCGGCAGCGCTTCGGGTGGCCACGGGTAGCCGAGGTCGGCGAGTAGGTCGCGCAGTTCCTCGGCGGAGAGCAGATAGAGAAGCATGAGGACATCGGCCTGTTTGCCGACCTGGTAGCGGTTGGCGGAGTCACCCTCCTCGGCGAGGATGAGGTGCAGTTGGCCGATGTTGCCGTAGCGGGCGAGGTATCCGGACAGGTCGAACGGCTTGAGGTCGGCGTAGCCGTCGAACTGGCTGATGATCTGTTCGTCGTGCCACGGCACGTACATGCGCGTCGTGATGTCGCGCCAGCGGGCCCGTTCCTCGTCGGTGACACCAAAGGCGTCGGTGGGGTTGGCGGCGTTGTCGCAGGCCAGCAGGGTGGTCACCTCGAGGGCGCGCCGCAGCAGCCATACGGTCATCAGGTTGGTGTAGGCGTTGTTGGCCACGCCGGGCGTGCTGCTGTCGGGGTAGGCGTCGTGCAGCTCGTCCGGGCCCACCACACCGGTGATCTCGTACCGACCGGTCCGCGCGTTTTCGTGGGCCAGGTCGGCGAAGAATCGGGCGATCTCCACGATGAGTTCGGCCCCGTAGTCACGCAGGAAGGTCAGGTCGCCGGTGGCCTGGTAGTACTGCCATACGCTGTAGCCGATCGCCAGCCCGATGTGGCGTTCGTAGGCCGTGCGGTCGGGCAACCACCGGCCCGTCCGTGGATTGAAGATTTCGTCCGGCGTCTCCTCCCGGCCATCGCTGCCGGACTCCCACGGAAACATGGCTCCGCGACATCCGACGGCGGCGGCGGCTCGCCGCGCGGCGCCCAACCGCCGCCATCGGTACAGGAGAAGGGCACGGCTGGCCTCGGGCAGGTGGAGCACGAGGAATCGGTGGACGAACAGTTCGTCCCAGAAGACGTGGCCGCGGTAGCCCTCGCCGTGCAGGCCGCGGGCGCCGATCCCGGCGTCGAGGTCGATGTCGTTCGTCGGGGTTGAGGCCAGCACGTGGAAGGTGTGCAGGTGCAGCGCCAGCATCGTTTCCGGCGTGTTGGTGGTCAGGTAGACGTGGCTGCGTTCCCACAGCCGCCGCCACGCGTGGACGTGGGCGGTCAGCAGTTGCGGGAACGAGTCCGCGCGGGCGATGGCCTGCCGGGCGGCCGTCGCCGGTTCGGTGATGGCGTGGTCGCGGGAGGTGTAGTAGGCGGCCAGCTTCAGCACCCGTACCGGCTCGCCGGCGTGTATAGGGATCGTGTACGTCTCCTCCAGCCGGGCTGTCACCGTCGTGAGCCGCCGTGGGGCCTGAATCGGCGTGCCGGCCCGGAACAGGTGTAGCCGGGTCGCCGTCGCCACCGTGAGGCGGGACTGGCTGGTGCGCATGCGCAGCCACAGCCCACCCGGGCCGTCGCGCCCTTGCCCGTCCGGCTCGAGGTGCCGGCCCGCCAGCGGGGCGTACTGGGCGACCTGGCGGTTGGCGACGCGCCCGTCGATACCCGAGCGCACCTGCACCGTTCCCGACCAGTTCTCGGCGATGAAGGTCGTCTCGAGCACGGCCAGGTGGGGTTGGGCCGTCGAGGCGAACATCCGAGACACGACGGTGGTTGCTCGGCCGCGATCGTCGACGTACCGGTACCGGCGGTGCAGCACGCCCGCCCGCAGGTCAAGGCTCTGCCGGTAGTCGCTGATCCCTGGTCCGTCGGGCACCACCCACCGTTCTCCGTCGATGCGCCAGCGCAGTATGAGCCAGTTGGGAAGCTTGACCAGGCTCTCGTCCTCGTGGACATGCCCGTGGACGCAACTGGTCAGGCGATTGAAGATCCCGGCGATGTACGTGCCCGGGTAGTGCACCGGCGCGGACGACGTCTCCGGCGCCGCAGCGCGGGTGGCCAGGTAGCCGTTGCCGACGGCGCACAGTGTTTCCCGGACCCCCTCGGTCTGCGGGTCGTATCCGGTGTAGTCCAGCAGCCACCCCGCGGGCCCGTTTCCCGACTTCGTCGGTTCACGCCGCTGCCACCAGCGCTGCCGCGTCGCGTCCTGGTCGATGGTGACGGCATTCAGGCTGGGCAGTACCTCGTCAGCGCCGTGTTTACGCAGGTCTGCTGCCTGACCGCCATGCCGGTCGACGCCGACGACGAGCCCGAACCCGCCACGGCAGCCGGCCAGGACACCCGCCATCGTGGCGTCCACCACCGCGCACCGCGCCGGGTGCGCCCTCAACAGACGCGCCGCGGACAGCAGGAGTGCCGGGTCGCGCTCGACCGCCTCTCCCCGCCGGTCGGCATCGCGCCCATCGACGACCACCGTGAACCACTCGTCCAGCCCCGCCGCTTCCAGAACCTGCCGTCCCGACCGGTTCGACGTCACCGCCGCCATCGACAGGCCCAGCTCGTGCAGCCGCGCGATCAGCGCCAGCGCATCGGCGCACACGCTCACCTGGTCGCGCGCGGCGGCCGGGCCGGCGCTGGCCGGACCCGCATCGACCAGCACCCCGTCCAGCGCGAAGACGACGGCGTCCAGCCGCTCGACCGGCATCCTCAGCCCGCTTCCCGACCCCCGCGTAGCAGAGACGGCAGCGGGCTTCGTCACCATGGCTGCACCGCGCCGATCACCCCCCGACTCGCTTCCCGCGCGATGTCGGATCGCCAGTTGATTTGCCCCAGAATGCCCTACGTTCGGGGCGGGGGTCCCCGGAAAGCCCCCCTTTCGATAGACCACACGAATGAATCGGGCACGGCCAGCCGTCCTTCAAGACCGGCGCTGCTGGCCTCGGCCTCGGACGGATGACCTCCTGTGGAATCGCCCAGGTGAACAGCGGCGGGTCGTACCGTGCGGTCGTGGACGGCGCGTCTGCCCGCCGGCTAGGACCGGGACGCGGCGTCGGCCAGGCTGCGGCTGATGCCTTGGGCAGCGACCTGCAGGGCGGCGACCAGGCGCGGCCGGTCGCGCTTCAGGCTCGGCACCACGATGCCGAGCGCGGCCACGACGGTGTTGTCGGCGCCGACGACGGGCACGGCGACCGAGCAGGCCCCGAGGCTCATCTCCTCGGTGGTCCAGGCGTAGCCATCACGTAGGACGCGGTCGAGCTGAGCGCGCAGCTGGCCGGGTTGGGTGATGGTGTACGGCGTGATGCGCGTCAGGTTGCGCAGTACCGCGGCCTGGACGGCGGCGGGGGCGTGGGCCAGGAGCACCTTGCCGACCCCGGTCGCGTGCATCGGCAGGCGGTCGCCGACCTTGCTCACCACCGGCACCGAGGCGTGGCCGGAGAGCCGGTCCAGGTACAGCACCCGGGTGCCGTCCCGTTCGGCCAGATGCACCGTGGCCAGCGTCGCGGCGTACAGGTCGTGCAGGTAGGGCGAGGCGATCTGCCGGAGCTCGGCGTGGACCGGGGCGAGCAGGCCGAGGTCCCACATGCGGCGGCCCACCACGTACGTGCCGTCGGCCCGGCGGACCAGGGCCTCCCACTGTGCGAGCTGGCCGACGAGCCGGTGTGCCGTGGTCACGGGCAGCCGGGCCCGGGCGGCGATCTGCGAGAGGGTCAGCGCGCGATGTTTGTCATCGAATGCGGCGAATATCGCGAGAACCCGTGCCACCACGCTGGTGCTGTCGGCACCGCCACCGGCCGGCATGGCTTCTCCTTTCCGCTGAGCGGAAAACCATCCTGGCACGGGATCGGGCCGCTGGCCTAGCGTCCACGGCTGTGAGCACGACATCGCGCACCGACCAACCCGCCACCGCGGCGCCGTTGGCCGACCAGGCCACGATCAGCGCGGAGATCGCGGCGCACGCGGCCGAGTACGCACGATCCGGCCGCGAGCGGATCGTGCCGCTGCTGGACTATCCGCCGTATCGCAGCAGCCTGCTGCGGCACCCGACCAAGGCGCCATACCAGGTGGATCCCGAGAAGCTCGAGCGGTTCGCGCCGGTCTTCGGGCACAGCGACGTGGACCCGCTGGAGGCCGACCTGACGATCCAGCACCGCGGCGAGCCCTTGGGCGAGCGCATCGTCGTCACCGGGCGCGTCACCGACGGGGACGGCCGGCCCGTGGCGCACCAGTTGGTCGAGATCTGGCAGGCCAACTCGGCTGGGCGCTACATCCACCAGCGCGACCGGCATCCGGCGCCGCTCGACCCGAACTTCACCGGCATGGGTCGCTGCCTGACCGACGCCAACGGCTACTACCGGTTCGTCACCATCAAGCCCGGACCGTACCCCTGGCGCAACCACACCAACGCCTGGCGCCCGTCGCACATCCACTTCTCCCTGTTCGGCACGGCCTTCACCCAGCGGCTGATCACCCAGATGTACTTCCCGGGTGATCCGCTCCAGCCGCTCGATCCCATCTTCCAGTCGATCACCGACCCGAAGGCCCGGGAGATGCTCATCGCCACCTACGACCACGACCTGACGCAGCCGGAATGGTGCACCGGATACCGGTGGGACATCGTGCTGACCGGCAGCTCGCGCACCTGGATGGAGCCCACCGAATGACCACGCTTCGGCCAACCCCCGGACAGACGATCGGGCCGTTCTACGGCTTCGCCCTGCCCTATCCCGGCGGGCCGGAACTCGTGCCACCCGGCCGGGCCGGCGCGATCCGGCTGCACGGGCGGGTCCTCGACGGCGCCGGTGAGCCGATTCCCGACGCGCTGATCGAGCTGTGGCAGACGTCGCCGGAGGGCGAGGTCGTCCAGCGACCGGGCTCGCTCCGTCGGGACGGCTGGACATTCACCGGTTGGGGTCGGTGCTCCACCGACAACACGGGCACCTACTCGTTCACCACGCTCCGGCCCGGCGGTCCCGTACCGTTCTTCGCGTTGACGGTGTTCGCCCGCGGTCTGCTCGACCGGCTGTTCACCCGGGCGTACCTGCCGGGGTCGCCCGGGCTGGAGAGTGACCCGCTCCTGTCCGCGCTGCCCGCCGACCGCCGCGAGACGCTGATCGCCCAGCCCGACCAGGACGGCTACGTCTTCGACATCCATCTGCAGGGCGAGCGCGAGACGGTGTTCCTCATCTACCCGGGCCAGCCCACGCGGTAGCGGCTGCGCGGAGTGGATCGGACAGCTCACTCTCGTACCCACAGAGGTTGGTGACGGAAGGCGACTGTCGGGAATCCATTAAGGGACGAAGACCTCCGGGTGAGTGTGGAACCGCCGCCGCACCTGCACTCCCCGGAGGTCTTCGCATGCTGCACCGCCGGAATCCCACCGCGCGCTGCCGTCCACGGCGTAGCTGGTTGCCGGCAGTGGTGGGGAATTGCGTAGTAGTCCGGCGATCAGTTGGCCCCGGGCGAGGGCAGGCGGACCGGCGGGACCTCGATCTGGGGGCCGGCCGCCGGCGGCTTGGGGCCGCTCGGGTTGTCGTCCCCGTCGTCGCCATCATCGTCGTCCGGGTCGTCCCGGTCCTCGTCCTCGTCGTCGGGGTCGTCCGACCGCACCTCCTGCTCCTGCAACCGTGCGATGATCCCTGCGACGGGAAGCAGCACACCGGCCACGATGAGCAGGAACCATGCGTTGCTGGAGTCTTGGAACAGAGCCGTGAGCGTGATCGCAACCGCCATGTAGATCGGCCACACGAGGATCGCCAGACGCAGACCCGGGTGAAACCCCGCCAGATGGAGCGGAGCCAGTCGCGGATGGTCTGGTAGTCACCCGGGTCGTCGGTCATGGCTGTCCCTTCTAGGCGTCTGCGGTTCTCGATGCCGGGAGTCGGCCACTATCATGCCGGCCGGGCTGCGGCGGCGATAGTCACTGGCAACGACCACGGTCTACGCAGGCTGATCCAGGAAGCCGGTGGTCGCCGCTGGCGTGGTCGCCAGCGCCTCAGGGCCGTCCGCGGTCTGGTCCTTGGGTACGGTGACGCCAACAGGAAAGACCCGTACAAATCGGTATGCCACGGACGCGGAGGCACATCGGCGGACGTCTTCGCAGGGCCAGGTGACGATGATGATCAAGATATTCTGATCATTTGTTGGATCAGCGGCCCGTCCAGGAAGCGGATCGACGCGCTCGTGCACGCACATCGACGGTGAGTTCCGCGACGCGGGCTACCCGTTGGCTCGGATCCCGGCGGTCGTCGATCGAGAAGTGGCGACGGGTACGCCGCCGCGGTCGGGCGGTGTGGGACGGGCGCCGCCACCCCCCCCCCAACACACCCCGGTCACCCGGG
>JADGGF010000686.1 GCA_019690055.1 Micromonosporaceae bacterium | reverse complement strand
GGGGTGGGTGTAGAAGGGCCGCTTCGCCGCCGGGAATCCCTCGACGAAGAGGAAGTCCGAGCCGTACTCCCGCCGCGCCCACTCCCCCAGCCACCGCTCGTGGGCCGGGGCCAGGTCCGGCTCGCCCGACAGGTCCTCGCCGAGCGCCGCGCCCACCATGGCCAGCGCGTCGACGAAGTGCACCGACGGAATCTCCTCCGGCACCTCGGTGTCCACCATGGACGGATCGATCGCCGCCACCATGCCGGCGAGCACCGACCGCAGCACCGCCATCACGTCGCGGTGGTCGGTGATGAAGCCGAGCTCCACGTCCAGCGACGTGTACTGGGCCAGGTGGCGTACGGTGTCGTGCGGCTCGGCCCGGAACACCGGTCCGACCTCGTAGACGCGCTCGAACACGCCGACCAGGGTCTGCTTGTAGAACTGGGGCGACTGGGCCAGGTAGGCCGGCCGGCCGAAGTAGTCGATGGCGAAGACGTTCGCCCCCGACTCGGTGGCCGAGGCCACGATCTTCGGCGTATGCACCTCGACGAAGCCGAGGTCGTCCAATGTGGACCGAAAGCCGCGCACGGCCGCCGCCCCGGCCCGGAACACCGTCTGCCGGGCCGGATGCCGCAGGGCGAGGCCGGCGTGGTCGAGCTGGGTGGGCAGGCTGGCGGCCAGCGTGGGCCGGTACAGGTCGAACGGGGCTGGCTGCGCGGCGTTGACCACGCGTACGGACGCGTCCACCAGCTCGACCCCGGACGGCGCCGCGGTGTTCGCGGTCACCCGCCCGGTCACCTCGACCACGCTCTCCTCGACCAGCCCGGCGAGCTCAGCGTCTACAGCAGACGGTGGCAGGACCACCTGGGCCAGACCCGTACGGTCGCGGACGATCAGAAACTCGACGGACTTCAACCGCCGGTGGCGATGGACCCAGCCCGCGATGGTGACGGTCTGGCCGACCTGGCCGGGCAGGGCAGAAGCGAGGGTGCGTTGCACGGGCCGACCTCCTTCAAAACGCAGAACCAACGCGTTCCCCGGAGGTGCGGGCGAGGGGCGGACGCCTTGCCCGAGCGACGCTCAGGACGCCGCCGGGCCGGCTCCAGCCGTGCCGGGTGTCTCCTCGCGGTGCCACCGCACCTTCACCCGTCCGGGCGGCGCGGGCCGTACGGACGGGCCTCATTTGCTGGGCTCGGCTCGGGAGTGTCTTCACGGCCCGGCGCCAGGCCGCCTTTCCAGCTACCGGCGGCTCTCTGGGCTGGCGGGATCGGGACGCTACTCGTCTCCGTCATCGCCGTTGCCCTCAGACTAACCACGCCGGCCACCGGATTTCTCCGGCGAGGCGAAGGAGCATCAGGCCGCGTCCGACGGCGACCGCCGGTTGGCCACCTCCGACTCGATGCGCGCGGTCAGCATTTCCACGTCCTGAAACTGATCGGTGAACCGGAACGGCGGGTGTCCCTCGATCTCGACGGTGATGTCGTACGCCGTCCGCCTGGTCTTCCGGCCGGAGGACAGGCTGCGGTACTCGGTGATCTTCCGGCGAACATCGCGCACCTGCGTCCACGGCACCACCGTCGGCCGGCCGTCATCCACGATGACCAGGCCGCCCTCGAAGGTGACGACGCCCGTGACTCGACGGGGTCGGGTGATGCGGTCGACCGCGTACGCCAGAGCCAGGACCAGCAGACCACCGACGGCGAACGCCCAGGCGACCCCGCGCGCGTCCGAGAAGTACACCGCCGGCGCCGCGCAGCACAGCGCCGTGATGCCCACCGCCGCGACCACGGCGATGAGCCGCAGGGCCTGCCAATGATGGATGGACCGCCAGTGCTGGGTATGCGGGCGTCCCAACTGGTCACCGGCGGCCGCCAGGGCCGTGTGGAGTGCCTGGTCCTGCCACGTGGGCGACGAGGACCGCCGCCGTGTCCGGGGTGTGTCGGTACCGTTCGCGTGTCCCGCCATTGACCCTCCCCTTGCCGCGCGACCCCGCAGTGTAGTGATGTGATGCCCGAGCAGTGATGCCCTCAGTAGTGAGGCTCTGGGCGCCCGGGCCGACGTGACCGGTATCGCGCCCCCGAGCCGGCCCAGCCGGTCAGTGGCGGGGCTAGGCTGGCAGACGTGACGACGACGGGTGGGCGAGCCGGGCGGGACAGCCTGGTCGTCGCCCCGGAAGGCCGCCGGCTGCTGCGCATCGAGGCGCGTAACGCACAGACCCCCATCG
>JADGGF010000053.1 GCA_019690055.1 Micromonosporaceae bacterium | reverse complement strand
GTCTCCGAGCACTTTGGCGGTGATGCCGGAGGAGGTGACGTACGTGACACCGCCGAGCGCGACCGCCGCCACCGGCCCCCACCCCAGGATCAGGGCCGTCGCCACCCCGGGTGCGGCGTTCAGGACAAGGTCGAGCAGACCGGCCGGCAGGTTGGTGCGCAGCGTTCCGACGAGTTCGGGGGCGGTGTATTCCAGGCCGAGGGTGAACAGCAGCAAAACGACGCCGATCTCGGCGCCGGTGGCGGTGAACTCCTCGCTCGTGGCGAGCGGCACCAGCCCGCCATGGCCGAACGCCAACCCGGCCAGCAGGTACAGCGGGATCGGCGAGATACCGAAGCGCAGCGCCAGCGCGGCGAGCAGCCCCAAGGCAAGGATCACCGCGCCGATCTCAACCAGTGCGGTGGCGGACTCCATTGCGGCCTATCCCTCGGCGAAGAGGGTGGCCGTCGCCTGCGTCGCCTCGGGTGTGCCCACCACCACGACCAGGTCACCGGGTTGGAAGACGAAATCTGGGCGTGGGCTGCCGATGATGGCTCCGGCTCGGATGACCGCGACGATCGAGGCCCCCGTGCGGGTACGGGCGCGTGTGTCGCCGAGCGTACGGCCGTCGTAGGGCGACCCCGCGGTGATCGGAATCTGCACCGTCGACAGACCCACGACCTGCCGCTGCAGGTCGGCCAGGCGCTCGACGATGCGCGCGGTCCCGAGTAGCTCGGCCACGCCGTTCGCCTCGTCCGGCGACAGGCTCAACGTGGCGAGCACCGTGTCCGGGTCGTGCAGCCGGTAGATCACGATGTCGCGCCGACCGGACACGTGAGAGACGACGGCGGCGTGCTGACCCTTCTCGGTGAAGAACTCATGGCGCAGCCCGATCCCAGGCAGGGCTGTTCGCTCGACCTCCACCAGGCACCTCCGTCCGCTCGACCCGCTGCGGTTGACCGGCGGCTAGCCTATCCGGACCCGATGAGGAGGCCGCACCACGTGGGGTGTCGGAAGTGGGCGTGGCCGGGGCGTCGGCTCGGCGGGCCGCGACGTGCCACGCAGCGTGCGCAGGAACGCCTCCGCCCAGGTGAAGGTGTGGTAGCTGGTCACGTAGGACCGCATCCGCGCCATCCGGGCCGACCGTTGCGAGCCCGGGGCCAGGGCCGCGGTGATGCCGGCCTGAACCTCGTCGGCGTCGTGTGGGTTGACCAGGAACGCGTCGGGCAGGACCGTCGCGGTACCGGACAACTCGCTGAGCACCAGCGCCGCGTCGTCGCGGGCCGCCGCCACGAACTCCAATGCGCTGGTCGTGGCGCCCTCGCGCAAGGGGGTGGCGAGCAACACGTCCGCCGTGCGGTAGTAGGCGACCCGCTCGGCCAGGGTCGGGGTGTCCACGATGTAGTGCACGGGTGGGCGGCCCACCGCCGCGTGCTGGCCGTTGACGCTGGCGGCGGCCTGGGCGATCTCGTCGGAGACCGCGGGATCGATGGACCGACCAAGGACGATCTGGATGACCACGGTCTCGGCCGGATCCAGCCGGCCGTCGGCGAACGCCGCACCGAGGGCCGACAGCCGGGCCGCGATGCCCTGGGAATGCTCGGGCGGATTGACACTGAGGATCACGGTGCGCGGGTTGCCGAGCCGGGCCCGCAACTGCTGCGCCGCGGCGACGACCGCCGGGCTGTTGGCCAGCGTCGTGATCGTCGGGGTCAGGACCGCCGTCGGGAAGACACCGACGCACGGCGGGTGGTCGGTCATGTCCTGCGTGCGCCGCAGGAAGTTCTCGGCCGCGGCGGCGGTCTGAAACCCGACGAGGTCGGCGCCGAGCAGCCCGCGCATCACCTCGCGGTGCACCGGCATGGCCCGCAGCGTGTCCCCGGCCGGGAAGTGTGTCGGTAGATACATCCCGATACGGAGATCGGGTCGCCGCCGGCGCAGGATCGCCGGAACCAGTTGCAGGGTGTGGCCGTACACCCACACCGTCGCCCCGGGCGCCGCCTCCACGGCCGCGGCCTCGGCGTAGGCGGTGTTCACCGCCCGGAACGCCAGGCGCCACGCCGGGTCGTACCGACCCGGACCGAGGTCGTGATACACGGGCCACATCGTCGCGGCGTGACCCGCATCGTGCACGGCGGCGGCCGACGGCTCCACCAGGCGACGCCGCAGCGGCAGCGTCGGCTCCACCTCACCGGTCCGGCACACCCACACTCCCCGGCCCCGAGCCGCCACCGTCTGCAGCGCGATCAGCGCCGGCTCGTCGGGCAGCCCGGCACCGGGGGCGACCTCACCCGTGTGCGGGTCGCGGGGTGGGCGGTCGGTCACCACGACCAATTGCGCGGTACCACGCGCCACCGGCCGGTGGGCTCGGGCCTGGCCGTTCAGCGCCTCGTGACTGGCACGCAGGGCATATCGCCTCCTCGCGGGACTGCCAACCCCTCCTGGCGCCCTAGGCTGGTCAGCGTCCATGGCGGGCGGTCCGCGGGCGTATGACAGTTAGGTGACAGCCAGCACCGATCACGGCCTCGTCGTACGCCGTGGTCCGGTTCCCGTGGTGGCCGATCCGGTTCCGTGGTGGGACGGCGTACGACGCCGCTACCAGCGGTCGGCTACCAGCGGCGCGATCAGCTCGTCGTAGACGGCGCGAACGGCGTCCAGCGTCGACGCGGACAGCGGCGCCAGGTCGGCCGCGGCCGCGTTGGCCCGCGCCTGCTCCGGCGTGCGGGCGCCCGGTATGACCACGCTCACGCCGGGTTGGTCGAGGATCCACCGCAGCGCGAAGGCCGCCATCGACACGCCTGGCGGCACCAGCGGGGCGAGCCGAGCCACCGCCTGCAGCCCAACCTCGTACGGCACCCCGGAGAAGGTCTCGCCGACGTCGAACGCCTCGCCGTGGCGGTTGTAGGTGCGGTGATCGTCGGGAGGGAAGGTCGTCGTCGCGTCGTAGCGTCCCGAGAGCAGCCCGCTCGCCAGCGGTACCCGCGCGATGATGCCGACGCCGGCCGCCTGCGCCGCCGGCAGCACCTCGTCGAGCGGACCGAGCCGCAGCATGTTGAGGATGATCTGGACCGTCGCCACCCCCGGCCGGGCGATGGCCCGCAACGCCTGGGCCCGGGTCTCGACGCTCACCCCGTAGGCGGCGATGCGCCCCTCGGCGACCAGCGTGTCCAGGGCGTCGAAGACGGCGTCGTTGTCGTACACCGGCGTCGGCGGGCAGTGCAGCTGCACGAGGTCGAGCACGTCGACGTTCAGGTTGGCCCGGGACCGGTCGGTCCAGGCCCGGAACGCCTCCAGCGTGTAGTTCTCGGGCACCTGCGCCACACGGCGCCCCATCTTCGTGGCGACGGTCAGCGCGACGTCCGGGTGGAGGCGCCGGTATTCGGCGATGAGCTGCTCGCTGCGCCCGTCGCCGTAGACGTCGGCGGTGTCGATGAACGTCACTCCCGACCGGACCGCGGCGTCGATCACCCCGATCGGGTCGTCGACCGGGCCCCAGTCGGCGCCGATCTGCCACGCCCCGAGTCCGATCTCACCCACCGATCGACCGGTCCGTCCCAGCACCCGCTGCTGCATGCCGGTGATCGTACGGCCACCCCGCCTCCGCCGGTGGCCCTCGCGTGGAGCGGGTCCGCGTCGGTCGCATCGCCACCGCCGGCACGCAGTGACCGGGGGCCGGGGCAACCACCCGGCACCCCGGTCGTCACGCCCGCTCGATCAGGGCAGCGGAACCGACGACGACACGAGTTCGGTCGTGCCGCTCATCACCGTGACCGTGAACTCCTGCCGCACCAGACCGAACCCCGGCACGAACCAGTAGCGGCTGTGGCCCGTCGCGGCGCCGGCGATGGAGCTGGTGATGTCGAGCTCCAGCTCCACGACGTACGCCTCGGCCGTGCCGGCGGGCACCGTGACCGACTCCCGGCCGGCGCCCTTGATGGTGTAGCTCACGTCGTTGCGCATCGACATGCCCGACCCGGACAACTCGACGAACGTGCTCCCGGTGGACTCCTTGCCCGCCTCGAGGTCGGCCACCGACGGGATCACGATGTCGTCGCCCTCGGCGGCCACCGTGAAGCCGGCGCCGAACGCGAAGAAGGCCCCGGCGTTCATGCGCAGGCTTCCGTCGGCGCCGGTGTGCAGCGTCCGCTCGACGGTCACCGGTTGCCCCCCGGCCGAGCTGATGACCTCGGTGACGGCGACCGTCTGGCCGTCCGCGCCCGACGTCACCGAGTTCACCGTGACGTCGGTCGTGGCGGCGCCCAGGCCGCCGCTGCTCTCGTACTTCAGCGTCGCCGCCTGGACCGGCGGATAGTAGTAGAGACCATTCTCGATCGCCTGATCCGGCGCGCTGGTCGTCGTCCCGGCCGGAGTGGTCGTGGCCCCGGAATCGGACGGAGTCGACAGCTCGGAGCCGCCCGAGCAGGCGGTCAGGGGAACCAGAAGCAGAACGGCCGCAACGGCCGACGACACGACAAGCCGGGATCGATCTATTCCATTCCCCGCACGTCTATGTTCACTGAGCACACGCACCTCCAGATGATCAGCTCCAGAGCGCCACGCTAGGGCACCGCGGCAACCCAGCCCGATGACAACCAAGCTCAATGACAACCAGGCTCGGTAACCACCCCGGCTCGGTCGAGGCTGGCCACCATTTCCGGACCTGCCCGCTCGTCGCGCCAGGCACGCGAGGCTCGGTCAACGGACGGAGCGGATCTTGTAGACGAACAGACCGCCGAGAATCGTGACCACGGCGGTGGCGCCATAGAGCACGGGATAACCGCCGAGCGTGGCGACGATCGGCGCCGCGATGGCGGGGGCGAGCACCTGAGGGGCCGAGTTGGCGATGTTGATGATGCCCAGGTCCTTGGCCCGGGCAGTGGCGGCGGGCAGCACCTGCGTGATCAGCGCCTGGTCGACCGAGACGTAGATGCCGTATCCGCAGCCGAGCACGGTCGCCGCCGTCATCGTGACCGTCCACGTTGGCCAGACGGCCAGCAGCACGGCCGCGACCGCCATGACGAAGCCGGAGGCGATGACCAGCGGCTTGCGCCGGCCCGACCGGTCGGAGATCCGCCCCGCGACCACGGTCGTGGCCATGATGCCGACCGTATAGATGAGAATCAGAACGAGCAGCCCACCCTCCGGGTCGGTCAGCCGCAGCGCATCGGTGAGGAAGTAGAGCAGGTAGAGGGTGGCCATCGAGTTGCCCAACTGCACGAGGAACCGCGTGCCGAAAGCCCACGCGAAGTCCGGGTACCGGCGCGGACTGACCCAGAAGGCGCGCACGTCGAAGGGCGGCCGGGCCGAGCGCGGCAGCGGGTCGTCGCGGGTCGCGAGCACGAAGGGCAGCATGAGCACGAGCACGGCGACGGCCACCGCGAGGTAGCCGGGCCGGGTGCCGGTGACGACCATCGTGACCAGCAGCGTGCCGAGGACCACGCCGAGCACCTGCGGCAGGCCGACCCAACCGGAGACCGCACCCCGCTGGGATACCGGCACCCGGTCCGGCACGGCGGCCGTCAGCGCGGCGAGCATGGCGTTGAAACAGATCTGCACGCCGACCCAACACAGCGCCACGCCGACGACCGTCTGCTGCATCGACATCAGCACCAACCCGCCCGCTCCGACGAGCGCACCGGCGAACGTCCACGGATGCCGCCGACCGAGCCGACCGGTGGTCCGGTCCGACAGGGCGCCGGCCAACGGGTTGGCGACCAACGCCGCGAGCGCTCCGGCCCCGGTGACCCAGCCGAGCATGACCTCCTTGCTCAACGGCGCGATCTGCTCGATCTGGTTCGGCAGCAGCACCTGGATCGGGGTGAAGAAACCCATCCACACCGCCAGGTTCGCCCCGAAGAGCAAGGCGACCCAGCCGGCCCGTACGGGCACGGTCGGCTCGGCGAGCGCCGGAGCGGACGGTGACTGGGTGGGCGCGTCCGGTGCGACGGTCATGGTGTCTCCTCGGCACGAGAACGGGCGATGCGGTCGCGCAGCCATGCGTAGGAGGCACGGGGCGTCCGCACCAGCGTGTCGAAGTCGACGTGCACCAGGCCGAACCGCTTGCTTGTCCCCTCCGCCCACTCAAAGTTGTCAATCAATGACCACACGAAGTACCCGCGCACATCCGCGCCCGCCGAGCGGGCCGCCTGAACCGCATCGATGTGCGACGACAAATACTCGATCCGGCGCTGGTCATCGGGCGTGTCGGCGTACGCACAGCCGTTCTCGGTCACGTAGAGCGGCCGGCCGTAGTCGCGGTGCAGGCGGGTCAGGATATCGCGCAGCCCGTCGGGCACCACCGGCCAGCCGAAGTCGGTCACGGGGTATCCCTCGAGCGCCACGATGTCGAACGGCAGGTCACTGTCGGGTGTGGACGGTGCCCGGATCGCGGTCGGTTGGTAGTAGTTGACCCCGATGGCGTCGATCGGCGCCGCTATCACCTCGAGGTCCCCGTCCGCCACCGGCAGGTCGAAGCCGGACGGGTACCCGCGGCCGAACAGCGGATCGGTGAACAGCCGGTTGTGCAGCGCGTCGTAGGCGTCGGCGGCGGCATGGTCGGCGTCCGAGGGCTCGCCCACCCACGGCTCCGCCCGGCCGGTGCCCCCCGCCACCACGACCGGCGAGTAGTTGTTGGCGATCGCGATGGGCGACCCCGTACGGCTGCGCAGCGCCGAGACGGCCAGACCGTGCCCGAGGAGCTGGTGGTGCGCGGCCGACAGCGCGCCGAACATCAACGCCAGGCCGGGCGCGTGCACGCCCATGGCGTAGCCGAAGACGGTGTGCACGAACGGCTCATTCAGCGTGATCCACAGCGCGACCCGGTCCCCCAGCGCGGCGGCCACGAGGTCGGCGTACTCGGCGAAGCGGGCCGCGGTGTCCCGGTCGAGCCAGCCGCCACGCTCCTGCAGGGCCTGCGGCAGGTCCCAGTGATACAGCGTCAGCACGGGTGCGATGCCGGCGGCGAGCAGGTCGTCGACGAGCCGCCGGTAGAAGTCGAGGCCGCGTTGGTTGACCGGGCCGCGCCCGTCCGGCTGCACGCGCGGCCACGCCACCGAGAAACGGTATGCGTCGATGCCCAAGCCAGCCATGAGCGCGACGTCCTCGGCGTGGCGGTGGTAGTGGTCGCAGGCGACGTCGCCGGTCTCACCGGTCGCGATCCGGCCAGGCTCGTGCGTGAACGTATCCCAGATCGACACCCCACGCCCATCCGCCCGCACCGCACCCTCGATCTGGTAGGCGGAGGTGGAGACACCCCACCAGAAGGGATGGTCAGCGGGCGCCATGTGATCTCCAGGGGGACGATTTCCCGCGTGCTACGGCACGGCGGCCGGCGTCCCAAGACACCGCGTCCGGTCAGGTTCCGGTCCGGTGGTCCGCGGTGCCGTTGTGGGTGCGACGGGGCGGCGCCCACTGTGAGGCGTCGTACTCGGTCCACCGGCCCTTGCCCTGCTCCTTCGCCGCGTAGAGCGCGATGTCGGCCTGGCGGACCAGGGCGTGCACCCGCTCCCGTCCCTCGGTGTACGACAACCCGATGCTGGCTCGGCACTCGACGCTGATCGCGTCAATCTCGGCCGGGCGGGCCAGGGCGTCCGCGAGGCGTTGCGCCACCCCCCGGGCGTCGTCCTTGGTGGACAGTCCGCGCAGCAGGATGGCGAACTCGTCGCCGCCGACCCGCGCCGCCAGGTCACCACTGCGGAGACACTCCTCGATGCGGTGGGCCACCTCGGCCAGCACCTGGTCGCCGACCGGGTGACCGTACCGGTCGTTGATATCCTTAAAATTATCAAGATCTAGGAACATGACCGCGATGCCGGCCCCCGGTTCGCCCCGCCGCTCACCCTCGGCCTCCAGGGCCTCCCCCCAAGCGCGCACGTTGGCCAAACCGGTCAGCTCGTCGTGGCTGGCCAGGTAGGCGAGGTCGCGCTGCAGCTCCCGCTCCGCGGTGACGTCGCGCATCGTGGTCACGACACCCCGTACGGTCGGTTCACTGGTGAGATCGCGACGGTCGAGGAGAACCGTGACCTCGCCGTCGGATCGCTGGACGGTGGCCTCGGTCGCCTGCATGGCATCCGGCCAGAGCGGCCGATCGGTCCGCTCGTCGGCCTCGATCGGCCGGTTGGGGCGGACAAGCTCGTCGAAGCGCTCCCCGACCACGTCCCGGCCGAACAGGCTCCGGGCCGACGGGGTGGCGTACTCGATGCGCCCGTCGCGACTGATGAGGATGACGTCCGTGCTGGTGAGGACGAGGGTGCGAAAGTAACGCTCCCGCTCCTCCGTTTCCGCCGCTCGCGCCAGGCCGATGCGCTGCAGCGCCAACGCCGCCTGGTCGGTGAGCGAACGCAGCAGGTCGGTGAGCTCGACAAGCTCGTGGGCCGGTGCCGCGAAGACCAGGGCGGCATCGGTGCCGGCCAGCGGGATGGCCAGCTTCCCCTGGCCATCCGCGTCGACCGCCACGGCCGTGTTCGCTCCAGCGGCGCCCGGGGTGGGATCATGCTCGCCCGGATCGTACGGGTCGACCAGCACCACATCGGTACCACCGCAGTCGCGCAGCACCGATCGCACGGCAGCCCGCGTGCCGGCCACCACCTCCGTCGGTGTGGTGGCCGCGACCATTGCTCGGGATGCGACCCGGGCCGCATGTTCCCGGGCGGCCCGGCGCTGGTAGGCCCGTCCGGTCATCGCCAGGCGGACCAACACGAGGACGCTCACCAGCCCGGACACGATCCCGATCGCGACTCCCGTGCGCACCACCCCCAGGCTCGCCTCAACCAACAGGGCCGTCGGTGCGACCAGCAGGCCCACCGCGATCATGGCCAGCCGCCCCGGGCCCAGCAGTTGCCCGTGGCGGACCGGCGACACGAGGCGGCGCATCGACGGGTGCAGGGCGGCGGCCCCGCACATCGCGGTGAAGATGAAGTAGCCGAAGTCAACCGGTCCGCCCGTGGTGTACGTCCCGTGCAACAGCGCCTGGCCGTAAAAGACCTCGGACACGAGGAACGCGAAGGTCCCCACGCTGAGCAGGACCACGGACCGGTTGCGCCGCCAGCAGAGCAGGACGCGCGCCGACGCCGCGAACACGGCGATGTAGCCGACCCAGCTCGCCACCGCGACGATGCGGCCGGCCGGGGCGAGGCCCAGCGCGTCCAGTTCCGGCCGGACCACGAGAATCCACGCCACCAGGGACCCAGCCAGCGTGACGCTGATGACATCGATGAGCGTCGCGTGATCAAGGTGTCGGGTCTGCGCCCGGCCGAGCCAGAACAGCGCGACGGTCAGCGGCACGTAGGTGGCGACGTAGAAGACGTCCGCGATCGAAGGGTACGGCACAGGCGCGGCCGAGCGAGCCTCGAGCGTGGCGAAGGCGACGTCACCGATCGCGAGAAGACCGACCGCCACGGCCAGGCAACGCCAGGCTCGGGCGCGCTGCGGGCGCAGCTGGCGAACCCCGAACTCGATGGCAACGACGGCGACCAGCCCGATGGCGCCGACGATCGCGGGCCGGGCTATGGGTAGCCCGAAGTACACGCCCACGAGCAGCGCCAGCCCGGCCGCGTACCAGATCCCGATCCGCGCCACTGTCGACAGCGTAAAGCCGTCGACTGGCGGTCGAAGGCGGATTCACCCACCCGCGCGACGTCGCCTCGTCCGCGTCCACCCCTCAGGCCGTACGCGCGCGTTAATTGCTCGCAGATTCCGCTCCGGCAAGCTGCGCGGAATTCACTCCGTGCCCACCACCCCGCCCAGCCGCCCGAAAACGGCCACGACCCGCACGTCGTACGCCCAGGCGAATGGCGTCAGGCCGGGCGATGCTTCAGACCGGGCGATCGGTCACCAGCTCCCGGGCACGGGCGTAGGCCTCCCGCACGGCCGGCGTGGGGTCGGCCTCGTAGGTCCGGGTCTCCCCGACGGTCCACTGTGGAGGGTTATCGCCACCGAGCACCACCCAGGCGGCCTGGCGGGCGGCCCCGTCGGCCACCGACTCACCCTCGGGCGGGGCCACCACCGGAACGCCGAAGATGGCCGGCGCGATCTGCCGCACGGCCGCCGACCGCGCCCCGCCGCCGACGAGCACCACCCGCCGCACGGCCACACCCTGCGCCACCAGAGCGTCCAGACCATCCGCGAGGGCGCAGAGCATCCCCTCCACGGCGGCCCGCGCGAGGTGCGCCGGGGTCGACGTGGCCAGCCGCAGCCCGTGCACGGCGCCGGTGGCGTTCGGCTTGTTCGGCGTACGTTCGCCTTCGAGGTAGGGGACGAGGACGAGCCCGTCCGCCCCGGCGGGCGCCTGCAGCGCCAGCTCGGCCAGCCGGTCGTGGTCAACACCGAGGATGGCCGCCGCCGCGTCCAGCACCCGGGCCGCGTTGAGCGTGCAGACCAGCGGCAGGTAACGGCCGGTCGCGTCAGCGAAGCCCGCGACGATGCCGGTCTCATCGGCGGTCGGCGTGGCGCTGACCGCGAAGACCGTACCCGAGGTGCCGATGGAGACGACCACATCGCCCTCGACCGCACCCAGGCCCAGGCCCGCCGCCGCGTTGTCGCCCGCGCCGGGCCCGATGACCACACCCGCACGGGTGACGCCCGGTATCTCGGCCGTGGTCCCGGCCCGCTCGGCCGGTGAGAGCACAGTGGGCACCAGGGGCACCTTCCCCAGCGCGCGCTCCAGCAGGTCGGGCCGGTACTCCCCGCTCGTCGGCGACCAGTAGCCGGTCCCGCTGGCGTCGCTGCGATCGGTGACGAGCGCGGTCGAGTCGCCGGCCCCGAAGATAGGCGACCCGCGTAGCTTCCAGGTGAGCCAGTCGTGCGGCAGGCACACCGCCGCCGTCCGCGCGACGCTCTCCGGTTCGTGCTCGGCCAGCCAGCGCAGTTTGGTCACGGTGAACGAGGCCACCGGCACGCTCCCGACGCCCTCCGCCCACGCCTTGGCACCGAGCTCGGTGACCAGCGCGTCGGCGGCGGACGCGGACCTCGTGTCGTTCCACAGCAGCGCCGGCCGGACCACCTCACCGGCCTCGTCCAGGCAGACCATGCCGTGCTGCTGCGCGCCGATCGCGATGCCGGCGACGTCGTCGAGGCCGCCCGCCGCGCGCACCGCCTCGCCCAGCGCATCCCACCAGGCGTGGGGATGCACCTCGGTACCGTCCGGATGGGCCGCCCGACCGGAGCGCACCAGCGCTCCGGTCTCGGCGTCCCGGATGACGACCTTGCAGGACTGGGTGGAGGAGTCCACCCCGGCAACGAGGGTCATGGCCACCTACCTACGCGGCGATGCCGGTGAGGTGCTCGATCGCCAGCTGGTTGAGCTTCACGAAGCCGAACCCGCGCGAGGACACGGCGTCCACGTCGAGGTCCTCGAACGACGAGCGGTCGGCGAGCAGGTCGGCGATCGTCTCGCCCTCGGCCAGCGTCGGCACCCGCAGGTCGTTCACCCCGCTGGTGGCCAGCGCCTCCTGGACCCGCGGGTCGGCCCGGAACTCCGCGGCCCGCTGCTTGAGGATGAGATACGTGCGCATATTCGCGCTGGCCGACTCCCACACCCCGGTCAGGTCCTCGGTGCGGGACGGCTTGTAGTCGAAGTGACGCGGCCCGTCGTAGGCCCGACCACCGTCGGGGCCGCCGAACTCGAGCAGGTCCACGAGCGCGAACGCGTTGAGCAGGTCACCGTGCCCGAAGACGAGGTCCTGGTCGTACTTGATGCCGCGCTGGCCGTTCAGGTCAATGTGGAACAGCTTGCCGTGCCACAGCGCCTGGGCGATCCCGTGCATGAAGTTGAGCCCGGCCATCTGCTCGTGACCCACCTCCGGGTTGAGCCCCACGATGTCCTGGTGCTCGAGCGTGGAGATGAAGGCGAGCGCGTGCCCGATGGTGGGCAGCAGGATGTCACCGCGCGGCTCGTTGGGCTTGGGCTCGATCGCGAACCGGATGTCGTAGCCCTGGTCCTTCACGTACTGCGCGAGGGTGTCCAGGGCCTCCCGGTACCGGTCCAGCGCGGCGCGCACGTCCTTGGCCAGGTCGTACTCCGACCCCTCGCGGCCACCCCAGAACACGTACGTCTTGGCGCCCAGCTCAGCCGCCAGGTCCAGGTTGCGAATCACCTTCCGGATGGCGAACCGCCGCACCGCCCGATCGTTGCTGGTGAACGCGCCGTCCTTGAAGATCGGGTGGCTGAACAGGTTGGTCGTGACCATCGGCACGATGAGGCCGGTCTCGTCGAGCGCCTTGCGGAACCGCGCGATGTGCTCAGCCCGCGAGGCGTCGTCGGAGCCGAACGGGAACACGTCGTTGTCGTGGAAGGTCACACCGTACGCCCCGCGCTTGGCCAGCTCGTGCACGATCTCGGCCGGCTCCAGCTCGCGGCGGGTCGGGTCGCCGAACGGGTCACGGGCCTGCCAGCCCACCGTCCAGAGGCCGAAGGAGAACTTGTCGTCCTTAGTGGGCACCAACTCGGTCATCGTCGTCCTCCGATGGGCCTATTGGGGGATTGGGGGTGCGCGGATCCGGCCCGCCGGGCGAGACCGGAGAATTCTGTATAGCCAGTGAACATATTTCCGGCGTGTGTCATTGTCAAGGGCATGGCCGATGCCGCACCGGTCGCCCAGAACGCCGCAACTCGCCAGCGCAACCTGCGCGAGGCGAACCTTGCCCTGGTCCTGGGCCACATCGCGCGGGCTGGCTCGATCACCCGCGCCGAACTCGCCACCGCGACCGGCCTGACCCGCGTCACCGTCTCGGGCCTGGTCGACGAGCTCATGGCCGGCGGTCTGGTCGCTGAGGCGGCGCCCGTGCCCCGCACCGGCGCCGGCCGCCCCGCGACCGGGCTCACCCTGGCCACCACCGGACCCGCCGGGCTCGGCCTGGAGATCAATGTGGACTATCTCGCCGCCGGCGTGCTGGACCTGTCCGGCGCCACCCGGGTGCTGCGCGTCCACCACCGGGACCAGCGGGGCCGTCGACCGGCCCGGGTGGTCGCTGACCTGGCCCGGTTGGCCGACGACGCCCGCGCCGCCGCCGACGACGAGGGCCTGTCCGTAGCCGGAATCTGCGTCGGGGTACCCGGCCTGGTCAACGGAAACGGCCTGGTGCGCGTCGCTCCCAACCTCGGCTGGCATGACGTCGACGTCGCCACCGCGCTGCGCGCCGCGATCGGCCAACCGTTGCGTCCCGTCGCCGTCACCGTCGAGAACGAGGCGAACCTGGCCGCGCTCGCCGAGTTGCACGCCCATCCCGAGCCCGCGCCCAGCTTCGTCTACATCTCCGGGGAGATCGGCGTCGGGGCCGGCCTTGTGCTGGAGGGCCGGCTGCTGCGCGGCCCGCGCGGCTACGGCGGCGAGCTCGGACACGTCACGATCAACCCGGACGGACCGCCCTGCCGGTGCGGCGCCCGAGGCTGTCTGGAGGCGTACGCCAACCAGGAGGCGCTGCTGCGGGCCGCGGGCCTGCCACCCTCCACTGAGGACCCCGCCGAGGTGCTGCGCACGCGGGCCGAGGCCGGTGACCGCGCAGTCCTCACGGCGCTGGCCGACGCCGGCCGGGCCCTCGGCGTCGCGGCGGCCGACGTTGTGAATCTCGTCGATGTCGACACGATCGTGCTGGGCGGGGTCTTCGCTCCGCTCACGCCGTGGCTGTCCGACCCGGTCGCCCGCGAGGTGGCCGCCCGTACAGTCACCTCATCGTGGGCGCCGGTCACGGTTCGCGCCGCCGCGCTCGGCGCCACCGCCACCGTCGTCGGCGCCGCCGGCTCGGTGGTGCGCGCGATTCTCGACGCCCCCGCCACCTGGCTGGCCCTCGCCGACACCGGGCGGGCCGCTGGCCGGGAGTCCGTGGGATGATCATGAAATGAGCGTGATCGTCTTCGTTGGCGACAGCATCACCGACTGCGACCGACGTGGGCCGGACTGGGGTACGGCTACGTGAACGAGGTCGCCCGCGACCTGCGTGAGCGGGGCGATAGGTCCACTGTGGTCAATGCAGGGATCGTCGGCAACCGGGTCGCCCACCTGCAGCAGCGACGGCAGACGGACGTGCTCGACCACCGTCCGGCGACCCTGTCCATCGACATCGGCGTCAACGACACGCTGGCCGCCTTCTTCGAGGGCCGGCCCACCCCGCCCGACGCGTTCGAGCGGCGTTACGTCAACCTGCTGGACCGCTCGGCCGCGGCGGGCGTCGCGCGCCTGGTTCTCATGGAGCCTGCGCCAGACGATGCGACCCGGCCCCGTGGCGTAGGCGGCCCAACCGCCCTTCGTCTTGGCCGCGTGGCAGCCCCCGGACTGGGCCAACGCCGCCGCCAGCCGCGGCCCGGCCGGTAGGCCCGCCAAGGCCCCGACCGACGCCGACACCGATCGGGACCGTACGATCAGGGCCATGGAGCTGATCCACCGCGGCAAGGTGCGCGAGGTCTACGCGGACGGCGAGGACGTGATCCTCGTGGCCTCCGACCGGGTGTCGGTCTACGACGTGGTGCTGCCGACCCCGATCCCCGACAAGGGCCGCATCCTGACCCAGCTGTCGCTCTGGTGGTTCGACCAGCTGCGCGACGTCACGCCCAACCACGTCATCTCCGCCACCGACGTCCCCGCGGAGTGGGCCGGGCGCGCCATCCGCTGCCGGCGGCTGGAGATGATCCCGGTCGAGTGCATCGCCCGGGGTTACCTCACCGGCCTCGGCCTGGCCGAGTACCGCAAGCAGGGGTCGGTCTCGGGCGTCGCGCTCCCCGCCGGCCTCGTCGAGGCGTCGCCCCTGACCCCGCCGATCTTCACCCCCACCACCAAGGAG
>JADGGF010000052.1 GCA_019690055.1 Micromonosporaceae bacterium | reverse complement strand
ACCCCTTCGGCGGCCCGGTCTGATTTGTATTAGTCCCAACTTTCCCACCCTCCCCGGGGTGGCCGTTGCCGCGGTCCGGCCACCCCGGCGTCGGGGCCGGCGACAGTCAGGCCGCGCCAGCGGCCACCCGGGCGGGCGCGGCCTGGTGGACCGAGACGACCGCATCGGTGTGCAGGCCCAGCTCGAGGAACTCGCTGCGGGGCAGGGTCACCGTGACCACGTGGTCGTCGGTGGTGACCTCCACTCGCACCTCGAAGCCGACCCGCACGATCCGGGTGATTCGGCCGGTCACGCTGGCGGGTCCATTCACTCCGGCGTGATCGCTCGGGCCGGCCGAACCGACCGTGATGCGCAGGTCGTGCGGGCGGACCAGGCGGTCGCCCAGCTGGGTGACCGGGCCGAGGAAGCGCATGACGAAGTCGTTGGCGGGCCGGTCGTAGAGGTCGTCGGGTGAGCCCACCTGCTCGACCCGCCCCTCGTTGATGACCACGATCTCGTCGGCGACCTCGAGCGCCTCCTCCTGGTCATGGGTGACGAAGACGGTGGTCACGTGCACCTCGTCGTGCAGCCGCCGCAGCCAGTCCCGCAGTTCCTTGCGGACCTTGGCGTCCAGCGCCCCGAAGGGCTCGTCGAGCAGCAGGACGGTCGGCTTCACGGCCAAGGCGCGGGCCAGGGCCATCCGTTGCCGTTGGCCGCCGGAGAGCTGGGCGGGCAGCCGATCGGCGAACTGCTCCAAGTGGACCAGCGCGAGCAGTTCGTCCACGCGGGCCCGGATCTCGGCCTTGGGGCGACGGCGGATCTCCAGTCCGAATGCGATGTTGCGCCGGACCGTCAGGTGCTTGAACGCCGCGTAGTGCTGGAAGACGAAGCCCACGTTGCGCTTCTGCGGGGGCAGGTTCGTGGCGTCCACGCCCTCGATCTCGACCCGGCCCGAGTCGGCCCGCTCCAGGCCGGCGATGATGCGCAGCAGGGTCGACTTGCCCCCACCGGAGGGGCCGAGCAGCGCGGTGAGCTGCCCGGTGGGGATGCTGACCGAGACGTCGTCGAGCGCGACGAAGGTGCCGAACCGCTTGCTGACGTGGCTGATTTCGATACTCACAAATGATCCTTTACGTTCGCAACTGCGTCGTGTTTGCTCGCGACTGCGGTGCTCGCTGGCGCTCGCTCCTCGCGCACGCGGCTGGACCTCGCGCACTCGCTCCTCGTGCTCACCGGTGGTCCTTCGGGCGGATGAGGGTGACGGACACGATGACGGCGACCGCGATGAGGGCGAGCAGGAAGGCGGTGGCGTACGCGCCGCCGCGGTCGAAATTGAGGTACTTCTCCTCGACCATGAGCGTCGCGGTGCGGGTGGAGCCGAGCACATTGCCGGAGACGACCTTCACCGCCCCGAACTCGCCCAGTGAGCGGGCCAGGCACAGCACCACGCCATAGATGACGCCCCACTTGATGGCGGGCAGGGTGATCCGGAAGAACGTCTGCCCGGCGCTGGCGCCGAGGCTGCGGGCGGCCTGCTCCTGTTCGTCGCCGATCTCCTGGAGCACCGGGACGACCTCCCGGATCACCAGGGGCAGCGCCACGAACGCGGTGGCCATGACGATCCCGGGGCCGGAGAAGATCACCTGCAGGCCGATGCTCTCCAGAGCCGGGCCGAACCAGCCGGTCCGTCCGTTGTAGACGAGCACCAGGGCCAGCCCCACGACGATGGGCGACACGGACAGCGGCAGGTCCAGCAGCGCGTTGAGCACCCCCTTGCCCGGAAAGCGGTAGCGCACCACCAGCAGCGAGATGCCAACGCCGAAGACGGTGTTGATGGTCACCGAGGCCAGCGCCACCTGGGCGGTGAGGTTGAGCGCGTGCACCGCGTCCGGGTCGGTCAGGATCGCCGCGAGGTCGTCGAACCCGTTGGCGAACGCGTTGCGGCCGACCAGGTACAGCGGCCAGGCCACGAGCAGGAACAGGTACGCCACCACGACCAGGCGCAGCGCGTACGCTCCTGGACCGCGTCGGTAATGTCCACGCTGGACAGACAAGTCAGCCACGGCGCACCAGCCTCCGCTGCAGGATGTCGACCGTCACGATGACGATCAGCGAGATGACCAGCAGGATCGTCGCGACCGCCGCGGCACCCTCGAGGTTGTCGTTCTCGATGCTGGACAGGATGCGCACCGACGTCACCTCCGTCTTGTGCGGCAGGTTCCCCGACAGCAGCACCAGGGAGCCGTACTCGCTCACCCCGCGGGCGAACGACAGGGCCGCGCCTGCGGCGATGGCCGGCGTGATGCTGGGCAGGACGATGCGCCGGAACACCGTGAACCGGCTGGCGCCCAACGAGGCGGCCGCCTCCTCGGCCTCGCGGTCCAGCTCGGCCAGCACCGGCTGCACCGTCCGGACGACGAACGGCAGGGTCACGAACAGGAACGCCAGGAAGACCGCCGGCCGGGTGTTGGCGACGTTGATGCCCAACGGGCTCTTCGGCCCATACAAGGACAGCAGCACCAGGCCGGCGACGATGGTCGGCAGGGCGAACGGGATGTCGATGAGGATCTCCAGCACCCGCTGCCCGACGAACCGGTCCCGCACCAGGACCCAGGCGATCGCCGTGCCCATCACGACATTGACCAACGTCACCAACAGCGCAGTGCCGACGGTCAGCCGGATCGCGGCCGCGGTCTGCTCGTTGGTGATCGTGCCCCAGAACCCGGACCAGCCCGCCTCCGACGCCGTGACCATGACCGCCGTCAGCGGAATCAGCACCAGCAGGCTGAACCAGAGCATGGCCAGGCCGAGACCCAGGCCGGAGGCCCGGGTCAGCGGGTAGCCGACGCCACTGTCGCTGGCAGCGTGACGCGGGCCCGCGTCCGTCTCCGGACGCGGACCCGCGGTGGTCGCGACACTCACTGAGCGGCCTTTCCGGACTCAGCGATGATCTTCACAATGATGCCGTTCTGGTCGTCGAAGAACTTCTTCGACAGCGCCGACCAGCTCTCGAAGTCCTTGTCGACGGTCAACAGGTGCTTCACCTCGGGGAACGGGTTGTTCGGGTCCTTGACGCCCTCGACCCCGGAGGTGTCGACGCCCTCGATGACCGGCCGGAAGCCCTTGAGCGCGAACTGGCGCTGGCCGGCCGGGCTGAGCACGAACTCGAGCCACTCGGTCGCCTTCGGGTGCGCGTCCTTGAGCACCGCTCCAGGGTTCTCGATCAGCATGGTCGTCTCCGGGTAGACCCAGTCCAACTCCTCGCCGTTCTGGGTGGCCAGGATGACCTCGTTCTCATAGGCGAGCAGCACGTCGCCCGTGCCGGACAGGAAGCTGGTGGTCGCGTCCCGACCGCTGCTCGGCAGGGAGACCACGTTGGCGAAGAGCCTGGTGACGTACTCGGTCGCCTCCTCCTCGGTGCCACCGTTCGCGATCACCTGGCCCCAGGCGGCGAGCGCGTTCCACCGCGCCGCCCCGGAGGAGGCCGGGTTCGGCGTGACGATCTCGATGCCCGGCTGGATCAGGTCGTCCCAGTCCTGGATGTTCTTGGGGTTACCCGGCCGGACCGCGAGCACCACGATCGAGGACGAGACGATGCCCTTGGTCGGGCCGTCGTCCCACGACTCGTCCACCAGTCCGGCGTCGACCAGGCGGGTCACGTCGCTGGTCACCGAGAAGTGCACGTAGTCGGCCTTCAAGCCGTTGACCACGGCCCGGCTCTGGTCGCCCGAGGCGCCGTAGGAGGTCTCGAACCGGACGTTGCGGCCCGCCTCGGTCTTCTGCCACTCCGCGGCGATGGCCTTGTTCGCCGCCTCCGGCACGGCGAAGCCGACAATGTGCAGCGTCACGGTCTCGCCCGACGACGGGCTGCCCGTGCAAGCCGACGACGCCAGCCCGACGACCAGGGCCAGGGCAGCCGTCGCTCGCATACGCCATTTCATAGATGTGTATCCCCTTCTGCGGATCGTAGACACGTGACGTCGCTCGGGTGGACCCGAGTCGGTGACCTCCTGGAGTGCGCGAAAAGCCCTCGCTCGACCGCATCGTCGGCGGGCAGGTGGCCAGGCCGCGATTACGCGGATTGGCCCCCGCGACACAAGGCGCCCCGCCGACACGATGCGCTCAGGCAAGACGAAGCGCCCGGGCCGCGACGACAGGTCACGGCGCGGCGCAGGGCTGAGGTCGTGCGGGGCACGCTCCCAATTTCCTACTAGTCCTATAGGTTTTCAAGACTAGTTCCACATGGTGGACGTCAGGATTCGGTAGCGATGCATGTCATGGTTCGACCACCGGGCGCAAAAACGCCGGCGGGCCGGCCACGCCGACGCGGCCGGCCCGCCCAGAAGCGCGATCCGCCGATCAGTCCACCATCGAGCCGACGACCGGCTTGGTGAGCAGCGCGGAGGCGTTGCGCGGGATGCCCGGGTCGAGGCTGCGCTCGACGAAGATGGCGTGCCAGATGCAGAAGACGAGGACGGTCCAGATCTGGCGCGACTTGTCGGCCTCGCCGCGCCGGTGCATCTCCAGCAACTGGCGGACGTAGGACAGATCGATGAGGTTGTCCGCGCCGGACTTGGTCAGGATGTCGCGCGCCCACTCGTACATCTGGTCCTTGAGCCAGACCCGGGTCGGCGTGGGGAAGCCCAGCTTCTTGCGGTTGACGATGGCCGGCGGCACGACGCCCTCGAGCGCGCGCCGCAACGCGTACTTCGTCTCCGTCGAGCGGGGTGGCAGCTTGAGCTCGACCGGGATGCTGGCCGCCACCGCGAAGACCTCCCGATCCAGGAACGGCACCCGGCCCTCCAGCGAGTGGGCCATGGTCATCCGGTCCGCCTTGACCAGGATGTCACCCCGCAGCCACGTATATACATCGATGTACTGCATGGCGGTCACCGGGTCGAGGTGCGCCACCTCGGCGTAGAGCGGGGCCGTCACGTCGGTGTAGCGCACCGACGGGTCGTAGTGGCGCAGCAGCCGCTGCTTCTCCTCCTCGGTGAAGATGCGCGCGTTGCCGTAGTACCGCTCCTGCAGCGGCGTGGTGCCCCGCTCCAGGAAGCTCTTGCCCTTCACCCCCTCGGGGATCACGCGCGACACCGCCCGCAGGCCCTTCTGCAGCGGGCTGGGCAGGTCGTTGATGAGCGCCAGGTCCAGCGGTTCCCGGTAAATGGTGTAGCCGCCGAAGAACTCGTCCGCGCCCTCGCCGGAGAGCACCACCGTCACGTACTCGGACGCCTTCTTGGCCACGAAGTACAGCGGCACCAGGGCCGGGTCGGCGACCGGGTCGTCGAGGTGCCACACGATGCGCGGCAGGGCCTCCATCATGTCCTCGGGACCGATCTTGGTCGGGATCGTGGTCACCTCGAGGTGCTGCGCCGACTCCTGCGCGACGTCGATCTCCGAGTACCCCGGCACGTCGTACCCGACGGTGAAGGTGAGGATCTTCGGGTTGAACTCCCGCGACAGGGCCACGATCGCGGTCGAATCGATGCCCGAGGAGAGGAAGGCGCCCACCGGCACGTCGCTGCGCATGTGGATCCGCACGCTCTCGCGCAGGGTGTCCTGGATGCGCTTGTAGAGGGCTTCCCGGTTGTCCACCGGAGTCGGGCGGAAGTCGGCCCGGTAGTACCGGCGCACCTTCAGCTCGCCGCCCGGGGTGTACGTGAAGCACTCCCCCGACCCGATGCGGTTGACGCCCCGGTGCAGCGTGCTCGGCTCGGGCACGTACTGCAGCGTCAGGTAGTGCGACAGGTTCGCGGTATCCAGCCCGTCGTCGCCGACCCCGAGCTGGGCCGAGGGCGCGAACGGCAGCAGCGCCTTCTTCTCGCTGGCGAAGTACATGCCGTCGGCGGTGCGCAGGTAGTGCAGGGGCTTGATCCCGAAGGGGTCGCGGGCGCCGAACGCCTTGCCGGTCGCGCTGTCCCAGATCAGGAAGGCGAACATGCCGCGCAGCCGGTCCACGACCGACTCGCCCCAGTAGTGGTACCCGGCGACGATGACCTCGCCGTCCCCGTTGGTGGCGAACTCGGCCCCGTACTCCTCGATCAGCTGCTGGCGTAGTTCGATATAGTTATATATCTCACCGTTAAAGGTGAGCAGGTAACGCCCGGGCTTCGTCGCGTGCCGCGAGGTGTCGAGCAGGTCCGCCCCGCCCGGGGTGGGTGGCGGGTAGGGCAGCGGCTCGTGGCTGAGCGCCACGTCGATGATCGCCAGGCGCTTGTGGGCGAAGATCACGTGCTGGTCGGCGAGCACCACGCCCGTCTCGTCCGGACCCCGGTGGTGCTGGCTCTCCAGCGCCGCCGCGATGGCGTCCTGGCGGGCGGCCGCGTTGCCGGTGTCGCTGACGAAGACGAGCACTCCGCACATGCCCGTCATCTTGTCACGGGATACCCTACGGCGATGACCGAGCCCATCGCAGCCGACGGTTCTCGCCCGTACGACGTGCAGTACCCGGAGGCGTTCCGGGAGTTCATGCGCCAGGGCTGGCTCGACGCGCCGGTGCCCGTCACCCGCCACCCCGCCGCCGACCACCTGGCCCGCCGGCGGGCCGCGCTCGCCGCCGCCCTACCGGGTGAGTTCCTCGTCATCCCGGCCGGCACGGCCAAGATCCGCAACAACGACGTGTTCCACCCGTTCCGCCCGAGCAGCGACTTTGTGTGGCTCACCGGCGAGACCGAGGCCGGCTCGGTGGTGATCATCGACCCCGACGGCGAGGGGACGCTCTACGTCCGGCCGCACACGAACCGCGACACCGACGAGTTCTACCGCAACGCCGCCCACGGGGAGCTGTGGGTGGGGCGCCGGGCCACGCTGGCCGAGAAGACCGAGCAGCTCGGCCTCCGCACCGCCCCGCTCGCCGACCTGCCCGAGGCGCTGGCCCGGCTCGCCCCGGCCCGCACCCGGGTGCTGCGCGGACTGGACGCCGCCGTCGACGCGGCGGTGCGGCGCTGGGACAGCGGCGAGCCCGGCACGCGCGACCGTGAGCTCGCGTACACGCTGGCCGAGCTCCGCCTGCCCAAGGACCCGTGGGAGATCGAGCAGCTCCGGGAGGCGATCGACGCCACCGTCCGGGGCTTCGAGGACGTGGCCCGGGTCCTGCCCGCCGACCGGGGCGTCTCCGAGCGCCTCATCGAAGGGGTGTTCGGCCTGCGGGCGCGCCACGACGGCAACGGGGTCGGCTACTCCTCCATCGTGGGGGCCGGGGCGCACGCCACGATCCTCCACTGGGGACACAACGACGGGACCACCGTGCCGGGCGAGCTGCTGCTCATGGACATGGGCGTGGAGGGCCGTACGCTCTACACCGCGGACGTCACCCGGACGGTGCCGGTCAGCGGCCGGTTCACGCCGCTGCAGCGGGAGATCTACGAGATCGTGTACCGCGCGCAGGAGGCCGGGATGGCGGCCCTCGTCCCGGGTGTGAAGTATGCCGATGTGGCGCTGGCCTGCAACCGGGTGCTGGTCGAGGGCCTGTTCGACCTCAAGCTGCTGCCCTGCTCGGTCGACGAGGCGCTGGACAAGGAGAACATGTCCTACCGTCGGTGGACGCTGCACGGTTTCGGCCACATGCTCGGCCTCGACGTGCACGACTGCGCCGCCGCCCGGACCGAGCGCTACCGCGAGGGCACCGTTGAGGAGAACTACGTGATCACGGTCGAGCCGGGGCTGTACTTCCAGACCGACGACGAGCTGGTGCCCGAGGAGCTGCGCGGCACCGGCGTGCGCATCGAGGACGACGTGCTGGTCACCGCGACCGGGGCGGTCAACCTCTCCGCGGGCCTCCCCCGCGCCCCGGAGGAGGTCGAGACCTGGCTCGCCGCCCAGCGCGCCGCCGGTCCCCGGCTGCCGGGCTGACCCATCGACTCGGAGCCAGCTCGGCCTGACCGTCCAACGAGCCCCGCGGCCGGCCGCCGTACGCTGCGTCGATGCGCATGCATGCCGACCAGCTGACGATCGCGACGGCGACCGTACGGGCCCTGGTCGACGAGCAGTTTCCGGCCTGGCGCGGGTTGCCCGTTCGGCGGCTCGCGTCGTCCGGCACGGTCCACGCGATCTTCCGCCTCGGCGATGAGCTCACGGCCCGGTTCCCGTTGCGCCCGGATGACCCGGCCGTGGCCCGCCGCCGGCTGGAGGACGAGGCTGCGGCCGCCCAAGAGCTGGCCGGGCGTACGCGCTTCCCTACCCCGCTGCCCGTGGCGATCGGGTCGCCCGGCCACGGCTACCCCCTGCCGTGGCTCGTCCAGACCTGGCTGCCGGGCACGACGGCCGACGACGAGGACGCGTCGACGTCGGTCGGGTTCGCGGACGACCTGGCCGAGCTCATCGCCGGCATCCGGGCGATCGACACCCGGGGCCGCCGGTTCGCCGGCGCCGGTCGGGGCGGCGACCTGCGCGACCACGACGACTGGATGCGTACGTGCTTCGCCCGCAGCGAGGGCCTCCTCGACGTGCCGCGGTTGCGTCGCATGTGGACGGTCATGCGGGAGCTGCCCCGGACGGCGCCCGACGTCATGACCCACGGTGACCTCATCCCGGGCAACGTCCTGGTGTCGGATGGCCGACTGGCCGGGGTCCTCGACGTCGGCGGCCTGGGCCCGGCCGACCCGGCGCTGGACGTCATCGCCGGGTGGCACCTGTTGGCGGACGGGCCGCGCCGTGCCTTCCGGGACCGGCTGGGCTGCGACGAGCTCGAGTGGGCCCGCGGCCGGGCCTGGGCGTTCGTGCAGGCCATGGGCGCGGTCTGGTACTACGCCGAAACCAACCCCGCCATGGCCCGGTTCGGTCGGCGCACCCTCGAACGCATCCTGGCCGACGAATCCTGAGTCACAGTCGTCCGCCGAGCCAGCCTCGGTTGCACCCGCGGCCTAAAGTGCTGGAAAGTGACGATTTGGAGGAGATCGAGCAGCCTGGCAGGCCATCGACGCCACCGTGCGGGCTTCGAGGACGTGGCTTGGGTGCTACCGGCCGGGGCGTCTCCCGAGCCGGCGCCGGCTGCCCGGCTGAACGAGGGCCCAGGGTCGCAAGGGTAATCACCAGTTCCCCCGGCACGGGTCGCCAGATAGCTTGCGGGTGTTGACGCACAGATTCAGGGCGACAGCGCTGCCGCCCGGGAAGGAGCATCGACTGTGCGCAAGAGCACCCGCTACCTCACGGTGGGCGCCGCCACGCTGGCGCTCTTCGGGGCTGGCACGGCCGTCGCCCTCGCCACCAGTGGCAACGCCGGCGACCCGACTCTCATTGTCACCATCAACGACAGCCACGCAGGTGGCTCCTACGACCAGGTCTTCGAACGGGTCTACGCGAACGTCACCGAAGCCGGTACGCCCGTCTACATCTATGTGCCGGAGGGCGGTATCGGCGACCCGAGCGTGGACAGCCTGAACCCGGCGTTCGACCACAACCCGAACGACGAGTTCGTACCCTGCCCCGACAACGCCGCGTCGGACTACCTCTTGACCCAGGAGCAGATCGACTACCTGGGTGCCGAGCTCACCGACCACAATCGTGGCGACCAATGAGGCCCACTTCGGCCCGGCCGGCACACCTCCGGGCGGCACCGACGCGATCGTCATGCTCGTCTACAACGTGCAGGACGAGTCGTACTACGACTGCGAGGTGTCCACCTACACCGCCGGGTACTTCGCTCCGGAGTACATCAACGAGGCCGGCCTGAACGTGATGGTTCTGGACGCCTACGACTGGGCCCACCGGATCGGGCTGACCGGGATCGACCTCTACGAGGGGGTCATCGCCCACGAGCTCGAGCACCTGCTGATGAACTACTCCGACCCGGGCGAGCCCTCGTGGGTCGACGAGGGCCTCGCTGACATGGCCGGCTTCCTCAACGGGTACTCGATCGGCGGCTCGCACCTGACCTACCACCAGGTGTTCCACCGGGAGACCTCGCTCATCCGCTGGGGCGGTGGTCTGGAGAACTACGGTGCCTCGCTGACCTACTTCCTGTACCTGTGGGAGCGGGCCGGCGGCAACGGTGACGGCACCTACGAGCCCGACGGCGAGTACGACGGCGCCGGCGGTGACCTGCTCATCAAGAAGATCTTCCAGAACCAGGCCGACAGCATGGCCGGCGTGCAGGCGGCCATCGACGAATTTAACAGCGAAACCGGGGCCAACCTGCCGAGCGCGGCCGACCTGTTCAAGGACTGGGCGGTTACGGTCAAGCTCGACGCTGAGGGCTCGGAGCTGTGGGACCTGCGCAACGCCAACTTCGGCGACCCGGCCGACACGAGCTGGACGATCGACATCGCCAACGAGCTGTTCTGGGACGACCGGGGCATCTACCAGGGCAACATGCCCGACGCCAAGTGGCGCAACAAGAAGAACGTGCCGGCCCAGGTCGCACTGCCCTTCGGCGTGTCCTACGAGTCGTTCCGCAACCCCGGGCCAGTTGTCAACATTGACTTTGCGGGCTCGCCGACCGAGCAGGTGGCCCCACACACCGGTACCCACCACTGGTGGGGCGGCGCGACCAGCCAGAACGAGGCCATCCTCGACGTCGACAGTGCCGGCACGGCGGGCGGCGCCGAGATCAGCTTCTGGACCTGGTACTTCATCGAGGAGGACTGGGACTACGGCTACCTCGAGGCGCTGGTCGGCGGTGACTGGGTCACCGTGCCGTTGTTCCACAACGGCGTGGAGGTGACGACCAACACCAACCCGCACGACAACAACGACGAGGGCAACGGTCTGACCGGCACCTCCGGCGGCAGGTACTTCGTCGACCCGCCGCAGTACATCAACCTCACCGGTGAGCTGCCGGCGGGCACGACCGACGTACGGTTCCGCTACTCGACCGACGCCGCCTACACCGACACCGGGTTCTTCATCGACGACAGCGTGACCATCGGCGGGCAGCCGGCGACGCTGAGCTCGGCCGGGGCCGGGCACTGGGTGTTCACCACCGGGCAGCAGGACAACGAGTGGGTCGTGCAGGTGCTCGCGCCGTGCGACCTCACGCCGGGGGTCGACTCGGCCGGGGAGACGAAGGACAACCTGGACAACCACGTCTACCGGTACGAGGGCGACACCATCACGGCTGGCGGCCTGTACACCTCCTGCCTGAGGGGTCGGGACCGGATCACCGTGGTGATCTCGAACCTGACCAGCGGCGACATCGACGTGCTCGACGCGCCGTACCAGTTCCGCCTGACCGGAACCGGTAAGGGCAACGCCTAGTCCGTCCAACCCGCGGGCGCTCTGCCTTTCGCACGGCGAAGGGCAGGGTGCCCGCGGCGGTTTCCTTGGCGTCGCGGCGGTTGCTGGCTCGATCGAGAGTTCGGGCAGCGCCGAGCGAGAGGATGCCGCCGTGATCGTTCGCCGATTCGCGCGCCTGTGCGCTTCCTGCGCTAGTCCTGCTTCGCGCTGGCGAGGCCGCGCAGGTCGGTGACCAGGGACAGGGCACCGGTCTCCGGGTCGTAGAGTTCCCAGGCCCACCGGCGCTGGGTGGAGCTGTGGGTGAGGAGCAACCCTTCCGGCAGCACGGCCCGGATCCCCCAGCTCTCCCAGTCGCCGCGCGGGTTGTCCGGGAGCGGACGCGGCTCCGGCAGGTGCCAGCGCTCGCGTACGACCCCGGCATCGAGGTCGAGGACGAGCACGTCGGTCTCGATGGTCGGAGCTTCGAGGGGCGGTCCTCCGAAAGACCGCCACAGTTGCAACATCGCCGATCCGTCCGGGAGCTGGGGCAGCGGTAGGGCGAAGCCGCCGGAGCCGAGGAAGCCCATCATGTATGCGGTCGCGGCCAGTTCATCCGGCGTCGCCGCGGCCGACAGGTCGATGACGATCGAGCGGCCGTCGCCGCTGTCCGGGTCGACGAGCACCAGCTCGCCGAGACGGTCGCGAGCGTCCATCCCCACTGGCCGCAGGACGATCGTGCCGTCCACCCGTACGGCGGCCGGCGCGAAGCCGGGCCAGGGGCGCAGGTCGATTTCCCGGGGCGCCAACGGCGTCTGCGCCAGGTCAACGAGACTCGCCGTCGCGGGCGGCAGCCAAGGCCTGCCGGTGGCCGGCTCGGTGGTGGCGGCGATCAGGAGCCAACGATCGTCGGGTGACCACCACCACGAGGCACGAACCGACGCGTTCGGGACAGGCAGGGTCGCCACCGTCGTGCCGGTGAGGTCCCGAATGAGCAGGTCGGATCGTGTGGAGCTCACGAGCCATCGCCCGCCCGGCGACAGATCATGGGAGACCCCATCGCCCAACTCCAGCCGGTACTGCGCACCCGACTCGCTGACCAGCCCGTACCAGGGTCCGGCGGGGTTCGTGTACGTGGTCAGGCCGCGCCCGACGGCCCGGTCCGCCGGCAGCGGCCGGGCATCGGGGTCGGTCACGATCTCGGCGGGATAGCCTGGCAGGCTCACCCGTTCCAGTTCGTCGATGACGACCGGCGGGAGGCTCGGCACGGTCGGCCAGACGGGCTCCGGCGGCGACGCGTCGACGGACGGCGACGGCCCGACCGGCGACGGGGTTTGCGCGGGATGTTGGGGCGCGACCGACCGGCCGAGGGCGACCACGGTCAGCCCGGTCGCGACGACCGCCAGCACGGCCAGGGCGGCGGGAGCGGCCATCCGCATCCGGCGGAGACGCCGGCCGCGGCGCAACGCCTGCTCCCGGACCTCGTACGGACGGGCCTGCTCCGCGTACTCGGTAAGAAGGTCCTTCAACGTCGCGGTCATCGCGGCCCTCCACTCCGGGATGCGACAAGATCGGCGAGTTCGGGGGCGGCGGCGCGCAGACGGGCCAGGGCGTAGTTGGTCTGGGACTTCACGGTGCCGACGGAGCAGCCCATGATCGCCGCGGTCTCGGCCTC
Organism: Micromonosporaceae bacterium; assembly: GCA_019690055.1. GTDB lineage: Bacteria > Actinomycetota > Actinomycetes > Mycobacteriales > Micromonosporaceae > DATBGZ01. The sequence continues at coordinate 1,968 of JADGGF010000052.1, read as the reverse complement.
GGAGAGGTCCTCGTAGAAACGCAGGACGAGGACGGCCCGCTGGCGCGGCGTGAGCTGGGCCAGCGCCCGCCCCACCACGACCCGCCGCACCACGCTCGAGGCGAGGTCGATCGGGTCGACATCCTCGGCGGGCGACTCGACCGGCCGTTCGTGGTACCGGCGCCGGCGCCGCCACGAGGTGAACTCGTTGATCAGACACCGACGCACGTACGCCGCCGGGTTGCCCTCGCGCACCTGCGGCCAGCGGGACGCGACCTGGGACAGCGCCACCTGCAGCAGGTCCTCGGCGAGGTGGTGGTCGCCCGTCAGCAGAAACGCCACCCGCGACAACGCCGTCGTGTGTGACGAGACGAACTCGTCGAAGCCCTGGTACGGATCCACACCGCCCTCCTCACCCGAACAAATGCATCGGTGCCCGGATGAGGTTGGAAGCCGGGTTCACGAGGACCGGGCGTCGTGTTCGTGCATGACCCGGACCAGGCCGGTGAGGCCCTTGACCAGGGCGGCGCGCTCGGCCGCGGTCATCGCATCGATCAGGGGAGCCATGCGCTCGCGAAACAACGCGCCGGCGCGGGCATGGTAGGCCCGCCCCCGGTCGGTGAGGGCCAGCCGGTAGAAGCGCCGGTTCGCCGGGTCCCGCTCCCGCACGAGCAGACCCTTGCGCTCCATGTCCGCGGCCATACGGCTGATCGAACTCTTCTCCAGGCCCAGCCGCTCGGCCAGCTCCTGCTGCGAGAGCGGGCGGCCCAGGTCCAGCTCATGCAGCGCGAACACCTGGGACAGCGTGACCGGCTCACCCGGCAGCGCGTGGTGCAGCATCCCGACCGCGCGGATGAGCGCTTTCAGCAGTTCGTGCAGCCGGGCGGTCGTCGCGTCCATGGGCGTCCCAACCAGACAGTTGCAGGATACAACTGCACAGCGTACCGTGGGCCCATAGTTGTATCGTGCAACTATGAGAGGGTGGCAATGAAACTCCACCGGCACACCGAGACCTTTGACGGGCCGGCCACCCGGCGCTACAGCACCCTGGCCCGCGGGCCCCTGCGATGGGTGTACCGGGGCCTGGCCCGGGACCTGCAGCCGGCCGTGCCCCGCGGCGCGACCGTGCTCGACGTCGGGACCGGTCCGGGCATCCTGCTCGCCGAGCTCGCCCGCCAGCGGCCCGACATCGAACTGATCGGCGTCGACATCTCGGCCGACATGGTTGCGGCCGCCCGCGCGAACCTCGCGCGGTACGGGTCACGCGTGACCGTCCACGTCGGAGACGTCGCCCGGCTTCCGCTCGCCGACAGCTCGGTGGACCTGATCGTCTCGTCGCTCAGCTCGCACCACTGGGCGGACCCGGCCGCGGCCGTCCCCGAGCTGGCCCGGGTGCTGCGCCCGGGTGGTCAGGCGTACATCTATGACTTCCGATCAGCGCCCTTCGACACCCTGGTGTCGGTGGCCCGCGAGCGGTCGCTGTTCACCGGCCGACCGTCGCACCGCTCCTCGGTCCGCCCCGGCTGGCTGCCATGGCCCCGCCTGACGCGCCTGGTCTTGTCCACAGAGGACGGTCGCGCCGGCAACCGCTGAGGGCGGCGCTACGCGCCGGCGCGGAACACGGCCCCCGGGGTCTCGCCCTCGGGTGAGCCGGCGAGGCAGTGCACGAGCACGGTGTACGGGTCGGCGGGGATCGCCCACGCCTCGATCCGCCAGCCCTCGGTGTGGGACGCGTCCCGGCTACGCTCCGCCATGCGCTCGGCGGAGCACAGGGCGGCGATGTCATCCCGCTCGATGAGTGTGCTCAGCTCGCGGTCGGTGTTCGCATCGGCCGGCACGGGGACCGCGGCGAACGTCTCCCAGTAGTGCGGCTCGGTGCACCTCGCGGCCCCCGGCGGCATGGGATGGTCGCTGCGGACCGTCAGGCCCCGCCAGCACATCGGCTCGGCCGGGCACCACACCTGTCCACAAGCGACAAACCCGGTTGGC